>JAYVOO010000513.1:0-3832 GCA_043757905.1 Oligoflexia bacterium | reverse complement strand
GCAGCTCCCGATCCCGGGCGTCAGTCAAACCGACAAGCGCAAGCACTTGAGGGATGCGCGAAAGCGTCTTGGGGCGACTCATTCCGGAAAGCGCGCCGAAGAACCGAAGGAATGCGGTTCCCGTCAGATGGTCATAGAAATAGGGGCGTTCCGGCAGGTAGCCCACATGCGCGCGCGCCCCGGGAGTGAACGCATCCAAGCCCCGGATCCGCACGCTTCCCCGATAAGGCTGCTTCAGGCCGACAATCAGCTGGATGAGCGTGGTTTTGCCTGCTCCATTGGGGCCAAGGAACCCGAAAATCTTCCCCTCCTCGACCTTGAGGCTCACCTGATGGAGAACTTGCGCGCGCTTCATCCAGAATCCGCTTCGAAAGGATTGATCCACCTCGTTCACTTCAAGCAGCATCTCGTCCTCCCATTCGCTCTCACTCCAGGCCCATCACCCGCTGATGCGGAGTGGTGGTCATGATTCGTCCTGTGCCGGGATCCAGGCGAAGCTCTCCGCCCCACGGGTCCTGCCCTCGAAGATCGGTTTCGCCGCGGAACTTCGACCAATAGCTCTTCAGGAAGGCAGGCGAGACCCCGGCCGGAGTATTTCTGTATTCCGGTATCTTAGCGAGGAACAGGCCGAAGTCGCGATTCAAATTGAATAAATATTGGCCGACATGCAAGGAGCGCAACTGCTCCTCGAAGCCCTCCCTGATGCCAGGGTTGCCCGCATTCGTGATGAACCAATTGAGTACGCGCATGCCGACTTCATATTGGCCGTCCGGCTTCGCGAGCCTTTGCTCGTAACCCTTCAGGTAGACGGGCACGTCAGGATAAGCTGCGGCCGCGACCATTTCGGCCGCAGCGCGCGGCATGTCGCTAAACTCGAACATATAAAGGTAGGCCTTGAGCATGTGGAGGTTCCACGCCATCTGCCATTCGGTCTGCCGGAAAGCGGCCGGATAACTGGCAAGACCCTCGCGCTCGAACCGCAGCCCCTTGTCTACGAGCTTCAGCGCGCCGGTAGGGTCCCGCTGCACGACAGTCAAAAAAATGACGCCCGTCTGATACGCGAGAAAGTGGGCAGGATCGAGCTCGGTCAGCGAATCGAAGTCGTGGAAAAGCTGCGGACGCGCATCGGTTGGAAGGCGCTTGACCGCCGTCACCTCTCCCGCCTGAAGCGCGCGGATCCAGAGCGAGTCGATCATGACGGGAAGCTGGCCGAAACTCAGCCACTGAAGCAGCCTCGGGGGAAAGGGCGCATCGTGGCCACGGATCGCGTAGACGACAGGTTCCGTCGAGAACCGGGACTCAAGGGTCGCCTGCACCCCCAGGAGTATGGCGACACACCCAAGAGCAAGCGCTGTCGAAGCTTTGTACAATCTCTGTTGAATGCCGAAAATTCTCATGGGTTTGGGACAGCCTATTTGTCTCACTTGCTCGGACCAATGTTCCTGATACAATTAAGCATAGAGCAAAAATGAACACGCCGAAAGACTCTAGCAGTCGATTGCGGGGTTTCAACGGAATAGAAATCAGTGGCTCTTCGCCGCGAGGCCGAGTGCTCGGCCGTAATCAAGGAGAACGTATGTTGAAGCAAATCAAGTCAGAGCAAAGCGGTTTTACACTAGTCGAACTGATGGTCGTCGTCGCGATCATCGGCGTGCTGACGTCGGTGGCGATCCCTCAGTATAACAAGTATGTCTCTCGCGCGCGACAGACGGAAGCCAAGGTCAACCTCGGCGCCCTACTGACTTCCGAGAAAGCGTTCGTGATCGAGAACAACTCCTACACGGGCTGCGCTACGTCCATCGCGGGTATTCAGGCCCCCGGCGGCACGGCGTACTACGGCATCGGATTCCTGCTCGCGACCGCTCAGGCGGTTGTGGCTGCTCCCAATGGCTGCGGTGCCGCTGGCGGCATCTCCTGCGATCGGACCAGCTATCCCGCCGGCGCGCTATGCGCAGCCACGACCAGCAACGCACTGACCTGGGCCGCAGGCTTTCCTGTAGCTAGTTCGACCGCTGCGTCCAACATCGCGGATATCTCAAATGCCAACCACGGCATGCTCATCAATCGAGCCGCGTTCACGGCGGGCGCGTCTGGCGGCATTAGCAATATCGGCGGCGTTGTCGCCACCTGGGACCGTTGGTCGATCACGCAGGACGGCGTCATGACCAACAACCAGCTCGGGCTCTAAATTTGCCCGCCTGAGGACGATTGACAAAAATCGTCACTGCACCGAACATATAAGGAGAGGAGCAGCATGCTCCTCTCCTTTTCAGTTTTCTGAACCCATGGACGGGAAAAAGAAGCATGTCGCGGCAGCTGGCCGACTTACTGGCTAAAGATAAGATCATCACGCCCGTGCAGCTCGCCGAAGCGAGCAAGGACGGCGATAACGCCATCCGCACACTGATCGAGCGCAAGTACGTCTCCGAGACCCGTCTCCTCTACTACCTGAGCCAGAAATTCGGCCTGCCCAGCATCAACCTCGACAAGTTTGAGGTCAGCCGCGATGTGATCACGAAGATCTCGGTCGAGCTCGCGCGCAAGCACCAAGTCATCCCAATCCAAAAAAACGACAAGGGCACGCTGGTCGTCGCCTTATGTGATCCTACCCAGCTTGCGAAGCTCGAGGCGCTAAAATTTGCGACCAAGCTCAACATCGAGTCCGTCCTGACCTCATTCTCGGCCTTCGACGCCGCTTTCTCGCGCTACTACGGCGCGGACAATTTCGTCGCAGAAGCCATCGAGACCTTCCAGAAAGACGCTAAGAAGGAGCGGGAGCGCGATGGAGAGGACTTCTCCGTTTCCATGAGCTCCGAGCTTATGCAGGTCCACGACATCGCCGACCAAAACGTGGACCAGGACGCGCCGGTCATCACGCTCGTCAACGGTATCCTGAGTGACGCGATTCGCAAGAAAGCGAGCGACATCCACGTCGAACCCTACGAAAAACGCTGCCGCGTGCGCATGCGCATGGACGGGACGCTCGTCGAGGTGCTCCAGATCCCCGCAGAGATGAAGCGAGCCGTGACCGCGCGCCTGAAGATCATGGCCCGCATGGACATCGGCGAGTCGCGCATCCCCCAGGACGGGCGCATCAAGCTGAAGATGGGCACGCAGGAAATCGATTTCCGCGTGAACTCGCTTCCCACGCTCTTCGGCGAGAAGATCGTGCTGCGCCTTCTCTCTAAGGGCAACCTCCAGCTCGATCTCTCGAAAATCGGGTTCGACAACCAGCAGCTCGAAATCTTCCGCAAGGGCATCTACTCCGCCAGCGGCATGGTGCTGGTCACCGGCCCCACGGGCAGCGGCAAGACCACGACCCTCTACTCCGCCGTCTCTGAACTCAATAAGCAGACGGACAATATCTCGACCGCGGAGGAGCCGGTCGAATACAACTTCGAAGGAATCAACCAGGTCGAAGTGAACAAGGATGTCGGCCTGACATTCGCTGCCGCCCTGCGCGCCATGCTCCGGCAGGACCCGGACATCATCCTGGTCGGGGAAATCCGGGATTACGAAACGGCGGAGATGGCAATACAGGCCGCGCTCACGGGCCATCTCGTGCTCTCCACGCTTCACACGAACGACGCACCGGCCACCATCGTCCGGTTAGTCAATATGGGCATCGAGCCGTTCCTGCTCACTGCCTGTCTCAACACGATCGTCGCACAGCGCCTCGTGCGCACCATCTGCTCGAAGTGCAAAACTGAAGCCCCGGTACCCGCCCAGAAACTGATCGAGCTCGGTTACTCTGCCGAGGCGGCTAAGAGTATGAAAATATTTCGCGGAGCGGGTTGTTCCGCGTGCGCGAAGACGGGATACAAAGGCCGAG
>JAYVOO010000512.1:0-3846 GCA_043757905.1 Oligoflexia bacterium | reverse complement strand
CCGCTTTCTCAGAAGCTTCCCTGCGCGCGTGAAAACAGAGTCGAACATCTTCTCGGTCAAGCGGCCCGTGAAGGTGTTCTGCTGGCTCGGATGGTAGGACATGAGCACGATACGCCCGTCGGGAAGGCTGGCTTCGGCGGCATGGCCGAACTTGGGTAGCGGATGCTCTGGCGCCAGGCGCTTCCAGAGTCCTCGCAGTCCGATCTGTCCGAGCGCGAGGAAGACCTGCACCTGAGGCATGAGTTTTAGTTCCTGTATCAGGTACTCTGCGCAGCGTTCAATCTCCTCGGGGAGGGGCTTGTTTCCCGGAGGGGCGCAACGAACCACGCAGGCAATGTAAGCGTCCTTGAGCGCGAGGCCGTCCCGCGCATGCTTCGAGCTCGCCTGGTTGGCAAAGCCCGCGCGGTGAAGCGCCCGGAAGAGCCAATCGCCTGATCGATCGCCCGTGAAGACGCGGCCTGTGCGGTTGGCCCCATGGGCCGCTGGCGCCAGACCCACCAGAAAGAGCCTGGCCTTGGGATCGCCGAATCCCGGAATCGGGCGGCCCCAGTAGGTTTCCGAGAGGTAAGCGCGGCGTTTGATTTTAGCGACGTCCGTGCAGTAGTCTCTCAAGCGGGGGCAGCTTTCGCAGCCCGTGATCTTGAGATTCAGCGCTTTGAGTGCTTTTGGGCTCATGAAGGCCGAGAACGTATCCTAATCGAAGGGGAATTGCCAAAATGCTGATCCACCGTGAAGCGCTCGATTTCGATTTCAAGGGAGCTGCGTTCGATCTAAAGCGAGCCGGGGACCTGGAGCTCCTGGGCTGGATCTTCAATCAGTTTCTGTATGGCGAGGTGACCGGGATCCAGTGCGGGCACTGGCTTTACCATGCGCCGAGTCTCACGGCCGCGCAGTTCCTGGCCAAGCAGGCAGGAGAGGAGCTTTCGCACGTTCGCAAGATCCTGCGCATCCTAAGCTTGCTCGGCGAAAAACCCGCGCCGGCCCATCCAGTGATTCGTTTTCTTTCCACCAGCCTCATGGGCGGCTCCTGGGGCGAGCATGTCGTGCTTGAGATGGCGCTCGGCGAAGGGCTTGTCCTCGGGGTCTTCTACGCGATGGCCCGGACCATTCCCGATCCCGAGATCCACAGAATCCTCGAACAGGCCTTGGGAGAAGAGGAAAGGCATGTGGAGTTCGGAGAGCGCGAGACGCGCGAGTGGCTTGAGCGCAATCCCCGCGACCGCAAGCTTCTGTTCACGCTTGCGCTGATCCAAGTAGTCGCGCTCAAGCGCCTGAAGAATTTCGTCCTCCGTCGGCTCCGCACCGGCGCGAACGCCGCGCATCCGGTGCTTTCGCAGTTCGAGGCGTTCTACGATCACACGCTTTCGATGTTCGAGCTCCGAATCGACCGCCTGGGACTATCCGCCCAGCCCCTAAGCCGCCTCACAGCGCTCGAAAAGCTGTGGCTTGTCGCGACGCTGCCGGCGCGGAAGCTGGTGGCTTTTTTTTCACGGAAGCTCTCGAAAGGCCGGTTACTGACTTCAACCTATCTTTTGGACCCGTTGCTCCTGGCGGAACGGGAACGCTCTCATCCCGGCTCGGATCCCGCTCGATGAGGGCGTGGATCAGGTCCGAGGCCCAGTGATAGGCACTGTGTGTCTCGACCCGCTCCTTCATCGCGAGCATCCGGCGCGACTTTTCCTCAGGTGTCATCAGGATCGCTGAATAGATCGCGTCCGCCATCTCCTCGATCGCGTATGGATTGACGATCAGCGCCTCCGTCAGCTCGCGGCTTGCGCCCGTGAACTTGCTGAGTACAAGTGAGCCGCGGTCGGCACGCTGGCACCAGACATACTCTTTGGCCACAAGATTCATCCCGTCGTGGAGCGACGTCACCATGCAGACATCGCCCATCTGGTAGAAGTACTGGATCTCGTCCCATTCGTGGTGCTGGTCGAGGAAGATGACCGGCTTGTAGTCCTTATAGGGCTCGCCCTCCGGCTTGAAGCGCGCATTGACCCGATCGACCGCCGCATGGAGCTGCTCGGCTAGGAGCTTGTACGCGGGAATCGCGCTTCGGCTCGGTGAGCCCATCTGTACGAGCGAAAACTCGCCGACGTACTCCGGATGCTTCTCTAGGAAGCGCTCGACAGATTCGACGCGCTCCACGAGGCCTTTTGTGTAATCGAGACGGTCGACGCCGACGGCAACGTGCTTCGCGGTGATGCCGTACTTGCGCTTCAGATCCGCGACCTCGAGATCGGAAAGCGTCTGCACCGGGCTGGTGTCAATGCCGATCGGGAACGCGCGCACGTAGGACGTGTGATTCTCCATGGTCACCGAGAAGTTCTCGTAGTCAATCCGAGCTTCGAGGTAGCGGTTGCACGTCTCGAGGAAGTTGTTGCAGTGGTACTGCGTGTGGAAGCCGATCACGTCGGCGCCGAGCATTCCGCGCAGGAGATCCGGGTTCCAGGGGCAGATGCCGAAGGCTTCCGGATTCGGCCACGGGATGTGCCAGAAAAGCCCAATTCGGGAAATGCGGTCGGCTGGGCCGCTCACGCGTTCTCGGAGCCGCTCCCGGAGCATCCGGGGCAGCATTCCGAAATGGTAATCTTGCACGAGGATGAGCGAGCCGTCTTTGAGGGAGGTGGAGGGGATCGCCTGGGCGAAGCGTTGGTTGACGGCCTGGTATTGCTCCCAATCGGAGAGGCGAAACGTGGGGCGGTTGTGCGCGAGATGGCAGAGCGGCCAAAGGCCTTCGTTGGCGAAGCCGTAGTAATAGCCGGCCTCCTCTTCTTTGCTCAGCCACACGCGCTTGAGTTTGTAGAGATCCCGACCGGGCGGGACAGACACCTCGTCGTTCTCGTCGACGACCACGCGGTCGGCGGACCCGCTACCGTGGCCGACCCAGATTCCGCCGGTCTGGCGAAGAATGGGCTCGAGTGCCGTGACGAGCCCGCTCGCTGGGCGCATGACTTCGATCTTGCTGCTTTCCGGCGAGTCAGGCGTATTTTTCCACTTGTGCCATTTGTGGATGTAAGGCTCGCGATTGGCGACCACTACCAGCGATCGGTCCTGCATGCTTTCATTCAGGGCTTTGAGCCACGAAGGCTCCTTGGTGGGAGAAACCTGATTCTCGCGGTGAAGATTCAGAATCTTGTCAGCGAGGCTTTGCAGGTCGTTCGATAGCGGCTTAAGCTCCGGTGGGATCGCGCTCACTAGAATTTCCGACAGAGCGGCCGGTTGGCGGCCCGCGATGAGCGCGCGGACAGCGCGGTGGAGCTGTCGAAGATACGGCTTGATCAGGCGTCGGACCTGCGTGGCCAGGAGAATGAGCAGAAGCACGCCGCCCAGGCAGGTCGCCAGGAAAGTTTTCATAAAGACTGCGAGCCATTGGGACGTCAGCCCTTCTTCGCTCTGGGCAAGCACGAGGACGAGCGGAGGCTTGTCCTCCGCGAGGAAGAAATGGGCCAAGTACCGATGAGGTTTCCCATCGGAGCGGCCTTGCCAGGATCGGTCGCGCGAGAACTGCAGGGACTCGCGCACTTGCAGGTCGGCGCAAAGATTCTCGAGCCCTTCGCCTTTCGGAAAACCGAGCGCTTCCCCGGAGGCGCAGATGGCGAGCCCACGGAGCCCTTGGGTTGCCCGTAGACGCTCAGCGCTTCTTGCAATCCGGTCGAGGCGTTTTGCATGGTAATACGAAGCAACGGAGTCCTCAATTCCCGCCGCGGTGGACTCGAGAAAACGTTGATAATCGGCTGTAATTCTGCGGTATTCAAAAAAACCTTGGAAACCGGCGATCGTGAAGGCCAGCAGTCCCCAGACGATTAGACAAAGTGCATAAAATCTTTTCATCGCGGCGGCATA
>JAYVOO010000511.1:0-3846 GCA_043757905.1 Oligoflexia bacterium | reverse complement strand
CACGCTGCGCACGAGCCACTTGCCGATGCCGGGCCACGAGAAGATCGTCTCCGTCAGGATCGCGCCGGTCATGATCGAGCCGAACATCAGGCCCACGGTCGTCACGATCGGTACCAAAGCGTTCCGAAGCGCGTGCACGAGCAGCACGCGCCGCGAGGCGAGCCCCTTGGCGCGAGCCGTGCGGACGTAATCCTCTCCCACCACCTCGAGCATGCTCGAGCGGGTCATGCGCGCGATCGAAGCGAGCGGGACCGTTCCCAGCGCGATCGCCGGCAAGATCAGGTGCCGACCAGCGTCCCAGAACGCAGCGAATTGATCGCGCCAGGATTCGCTAGTCAGCCAGACGTCGATCAGGAAAAACCCCGTCCGCTCGGCGATATCGAATTCCGTTCCGATTCTTCCCGATACCGGGGTCCAGCCCAAGGTCACCGAGAACAAAAGAATGAGTATCAATCCCCACCAGAAAATCGGCATCGAGTACCCGACGAGTGAGCCCCCCATGACCGCGTAATCCAGAAAGGTGTTGCGCCGGATGGCCGCCAAAATCCCCATCGGGATGCCGATCAAGACCGCGAGCAGGAGCGCGATCATCCCGAGCTCCACGGTCGCTGGAAAGCGCGCCTTGAACTCCTCCCAGACCGGCCTCTTGGAGACGACCGAATCCCCAAGATCCCCGTGCAGCGCCCCACTCACAAAAGTGAAGTACTGCTTGTGAATTGGCTGATCCAGCGCGAGCTTGCTCCTCATCTCGGCATAGACCGTGGGCGATGCGCCCCGCTCTCCCACCATTAACAGAACCGGATCGCCCGGAACCATGCGGATGAGACCGAAAGCCACCAGCGTGACTCCGAAGAAAGTCGGAAGGAGCACTCCCAGGCGCCTGAACAGAAAGCCGAGCATGAAACGAGACTACTGGGTGGCCGCGGTCAAGTCCACGGGGTAGAAGTTGTCGCCTCCGAACGGATCGATGCGGTAGCCGGTCACTTGCTTCGAAAGCGCTCGGTAGACCTTCGAATGAGCGAGCGTCACCCAAGGCGCCTGTTCCTTGAAGACTAACTGCGCCTGCTGATAGAGCTTCGTGCGTTCGGCTGGCTTCGTCTGCGTACGTGCTTTCTGAATAAGGTCATCGAACGGCTTCTCGCACCACTTCGCGTAGTTGCTGCCGGAAGCGACCGCGGAGCAGCTGAGGAGCACATTCAGAAAGTTATCCGGATCTCCGTTGTCGCCGCTCCAGCCGAACTGGATGAGCGAGTAATCCGCGTTGTCGAGCTTCGACTTGGCGAGGTAGGTGGGCCAATCGAAAGTTACGAGCTTGGCCTTGATCCCGATCTTCTCGAGGTCAGCCTGCATCATCTCGCCCATCTTCTTCCCGTTCGGGTTGTAAGGGCGGGACACCGGCATCGTCCAAAGCTCGATCTCGAGGCCCTTTTCGAAGCCGGCCTTCTTGAGAAGCGCTTTCGCCTTCTCCGGATCGTAGCCATAATCCTTGACCGCGTTATTGTAGGACCAGATCGTCGGAGGGATCGGGTTCTTGGCGATCTCAGCGTTCCCGAGATAGATCGCGTCGATGTAGGACTTCCGGTTCAGCGCGTAGTTCACGGCCTGGCGCACTTCCAATTTGTCGAACGGCGCCTTCTTCGTGTTGAACGCGAGATAAGCGATGTTCATCCCGGGACGCTCGACGACGTTCAGCTTCGCATCAGCCTGGATGGCTTTGAGATCCGCGGGAGCGGGCTCGGTGACGACCTGGCATTCGCCGACCTTGAGCTTTTGGTAACGAACGCTCGCGTCCGGCGTGATCGCGAACACCAGATTGTCGATCTTGGCCTTGCCGCGGAAATAGTCCGGATTGGACTTGTAGCGAATCTGCTCGTCCTTCGCGTACTTCACGAGAACGAAAGGCCCGGTGCCGACCGGTTCGTTGTCGATCTTGTCCGGGTTGCCGGCTTTCATGACCTGGTCGGCGTATTCTTTGGAGAGGATGCTCGCGAAGTCCATCGCGAGGTCGGCCAGAAGCGGCGCCTCGGGATGATTCAATTCGAAGCGCACTGTCAGGTCGTCGACCTTCACGATGTCCTTCAGAAGCGAGCCGAGCTCCATGGAGTCGAAGTACTCGTATGCGCCGCCGCCCACTTTATGAAAAGGATGGTCCTTCTGACGCTGACGATTGAAGGAGAAGAGCACGTCATCGGCGTTCAGCGTGCGCGTCGGCGTGAAGCCGGCCGTAGTCTGGAACTTCACGCCCTTGCGGAGCTTGAAAGTATAGGTCAGATGGTCTTTCGAGATTTCCCAGGACGAGGCCAGTGCAGGCTCGATCGTGGTCTCGCCGTACTTGAACTCGACCAGACGGTTGTAGATCTGGCGGGACCCTGCCGTGAGAGAGGTTCCATCCGTCGCAAGCTGCGGATTGAAATTACTCGGGCTCCCTTCGGAGCAATAAACGAGCGTCTTGGAGGCATGAGCGGAGGTGCCGCCTAAAGCCAGCAAAGTGAGAAGGGGGAGCGCGCAGACGGTCAGTGTTTTCACGGTGGATCCTTTAAATTCGAGTACTCGAGATACGGTCCAAAATTGGATTGCGAAAGCTGCATACGCAAAATGGGTGCCGCGAGGCGGATTTCAGGCTAAATGAATAGCGGTCACGTATCGGACACTTGATGCGGGGCACGGTTTTCTTAACGCAATCACCCAAATATTCAGTGTCGGAGTGCCGCCCAAAATGACCCAGCTTCTTATGCAAATTCTGGCGATCTTGCTGACGGCACGCGCGTGCGGCTGGGTCTTGAGGCGTCTAGGTCAGCCTCAGGTCGTGGGCGAGATCATCGCCGGGATTGTCCTCGGCCGTTCCGCTCTTTTCAAGCCGGGTTCGACTGATAAGCTCCTGACTCTCGGGCAAATCGGCCTGCTTGTGTTCATGTTCCTGGTGGGGCTCGAGCTCAAACCTAGCCTCTTCCAGTTCAGGAAGCGCGTCGCATTCTTCATCTCCCATATGAGCATCGCCCTGCCTTTCGGATTGGGTGCCGCGCTCGCTTGCCTGCTTTACAAGGAATACGCACCGCCCTCGGTTTCGGCGCTCTCCTTCTCGCTCTTTCTGGGAATCTCGATGAGCGTGACCGCGTTTCCGGTCCTGGCCCGGATTCTCCGGGAGCACGGGCTCACGCGAAGCCCAGTTGGGATGCTCGCCATCTCCTGCGCAGCCATCGACGACGCAACCGCCTGGCTCCTTCTCGCGGTCGTGATTGGCGTGGTGAAAGCATCGAGTCTCGAAGGCGTAGCATACACGCTGCTATTGGCCGCGGCCTATCTGGCCATCTGCTTCTGCATCCTACAGCCGCTGCTCAGTCGATGGTGCCGAAATCGCGCAGATCCCGGCACCGTCTCAACCGGGGTTCTCTCAGTGTCCCTCGTCTTCATGCTCGCCTCCGCACTCACAACCGAGCTGATCGGAATCCAGGCATTTTTCGGTGCGTTCGTGGCGGGCACCCTCGCGCCCTTAGACGACAAGTTTCGGGACAACATCACCCGGCAGATCCAGGGCTTGGGTACTACTCTCCTCCTCCCGCTCTACTTCGCACTCTCGGGCCTCCGGACTCAGATTGCGCTCGTGAGCGATCTTCGTTCGATCGGCGTAGGCCTGCTCATCATCACGGTGGCGGTCCTCGGAAAACTCGGCACCGCGACCCTGACCGCTAGGCTATGCGGGATCCGATGGAAGGAATCCGCCACCCTCGGCATCTTGATGAACACACGTGGCCTAATGGAGCTCGTCGTGCTGAACATCGGTTTCGACCTCGGCGTACTCAGCCCGAAAATCTTCACGCTCCTCGTGATCATGGCAGTGGTCACGAC
>JAYVOO010000510.1:0-3848 GCA_043757905.1 Oligoflexia bacterium | reverse complement strand
GGCTCGAGGCCTTTGAGTTTGGGCACGCGCTCCTGGATCCCGTCTTCAGAAACCGCTTCTCAGTCGCGCTCGATGTGACCAGCAACTTCGATGGTTCGCGGGGCGGGCTCGAGGCCGTGCCGCTCTTTGTCGCGCGCGAGTTTCTCCTCGTCATGGTCGGCAAGTACGTGAAGTTGCCGGAAGTGCCGCGGGCCTTCTTTCGAATGGCGGGCAAAGTGGTGTGGATGCGCGGCATGGGCAAGCCCATGCTCGAGGAATCGATCAGGCGATGGGACCCGCATCTGGAAAGACTATCGGCCGGTTTAGTGACGCAGGTGTTTCCCTCCCACCAGGCTGAGGAGGCCTTCGAGGCCGCCCGACGTCAGGACGGCCAACTCAAGGTGCTCATCGAAGTTTGATTTTTCCGCAGAAATAACGGAAAGTCGCAGAGTGAGAAACGACGGGAAGCCGGAAATCGATCTCGATCATTTCTGCTTCTATCCCTTCATGCAGCTGCTCCTTCAGCCGACCGGGGTGGTCTCTCCCTGCTGCTGGAACCAGGGCATCACGCTCGGAAAGATTCCCGAACAGGGTTTGCTCGAGATCTGGAACGGCGAGCCGGCCCGCGCGCTTCGCCGCGAGTTTCTCGAAGGCAAGCCCGTCAGCTGTGCTCAGCAGATGAAGCATATCGGCTGCCACCGCTTCAGCCGGCGCGACGGTAGCTCGCAAATCGAGCTCGTGGAGATCCAGCCTCGGGCCCCGCGTCGCTTCGACTTGAGGCTCAACGGGCGTTGCAACCTCGAGTGCGTGATGTGCGAGGTCTGGACGCAGCCCAACGGCCTTTACGACGAAACGGACTTTTGGCGCCTTGGACCGACAGAGATCTTTCCGAACCTGCTTGAGATGGACGTCTTAGGCGGCGAGCCTTTCGTCCAGTCGGATACCTATCGCTTGATCGACCAGGTCACGGCGGTGAACTCGAGCTGCTCGTTCGCTTTCGTTACTAATGGCCACTATAAGTTCAATGACCGAATCAGGAAGTACCTCGACAAGATTCCAATCCGCTGGCTGCAGGTGAGCGTCGACAGCGTCGATCCGGCGAATTACCCGAAAGTCAGGCGAGGCGGCCGCCTCGAGCGAGTACTCGAGACGATCGACGGACTAGTCGAATACGCCGCGCGGCGGAAAGCCGAAGGTCGGGGTTTTCGGATCCTCGCCTCGATGTGCGTGCAGTCGCAGAACTGGCATGAGGTCCCGGCGTTCCTGGATTTTCTCCAGGGCAAGCCTTCCATCGAACCCGTGCTGCAGTTCGCTTACTCGCCTGCAGAAGTGAGCCTGCTGGGCATGACCGCTGAGCGGCGCGGGGAAATCGCGTCAACGCTGCGTCTGGGAACCGCTCATCATCCCAGCTCCGTGACCGATCCGGTGCTCTTGCCTCTCGCTGATTCGCTGATTTCCGCTGGCGCGTAACGGCCTTCGAGCCGGCAGAGCTCCACGCCACTCGAACCGAATCGGATGCCGAGAAAAGTTCGCAGGCGCGAGTATGCAATCGCCGAAAGCCGAAAAATGGAGCCGAGGCGAAGCATGTGTTCAGACATCTGCGCCAAGCCCTCGCCGATCACGAGCGAACGGAAGAGTGTGAGCCAGCCATTTCGCGGCAAGTAGATCCGGCTGATTCGCACGGGGCCCGAAACGCGAGTCGCCGGGATCGGAAAGAGCAACTTCGTCGCGAAGAGGCGCCTCCGGAAGGCGCGGCCTTCCTGCCCGGGCAGAAGACGGCGGGCGTCTTCGGGCTTCAGCGCGATGCGAACTGGAAATGGGTGGATCATCCCATCCTTGAGAAGCGGCATCTCGTCCGAGAGGATGCGAACTGATTCGTCGGCCAGGACGCTTGCGCAGAGGCTGCTTTTTCCGCCTCCTGAAGGCAGGACGTAAAGGATCCCCTCGCCGCCGCGCTCGATGCCGAGCGCGTGGATGCGGTGGTAACCGGCGTGATCCAGCGCCTCGCCGATCGCCGAAAGAAGAGTGGTGTAGGCGACCTCGTAGGTTTCGTCTAAGCTTGCGGCCCGAGGCGAGAAGACACGAAATGCCCTGCGCTTCGCTGAGTTTCGCGCGTGGATCCAGAGTTCGCTGCCGTAATCGCAGATCCGCAAGCGGCCATGCAGCCCGAGCACCCGGCACATGCGTGTTTTGAAAGCCGGGAGCGCGAACGTAGGCCGGGGTCGTTCGGGCGAGAGTACCAGCTCGATATCAGGTGCTTGGGCGAGCGTCGGTGCATCGAAGTAACGGAAGTCCTCACTCAGATTCGCGAGAATCTGCTCGAACCGCGATGCCTCGCAGCTCACGGTTACTCCGATTCCGTGAATCAGAAGGTGGAAGCAGCTACTCAAATCGGAGCCTCGGTCAACTGGAGCCCATCGCGAAGCGCGGGGCTCTCGCTCTTGCGTGGGGCGGAGCCGGTCGCTTCGGCGCACTCGACGGGCGGTACTGCGATCCGCGCAAGCTCCAGGCAGAGCGATTGAAAAGCAGCCGACGGAAGTACGCACGTGTCGGAAAGGGCCCGTTCGGGGGCTAACGCGCGCTCCTCTTCGTCGAGCTGGAACGCGGACGACTCGAGAAATGCCTTCATCTCCCGAAGGGCCGGCCCCCGGGCGGCCTCGAACGACGGTTCGCCTCCCGCGTCGACCTGTATGCCGTGAAATGGGGACGACGCCACCCAAAAGTCACAGGACTCCGACCGAGGCCGGCCGTGAAATGGGTTTGATCCTGAACGGAGCAGATACTGGACCACAGCGCTGTCGGAATAATGGAAGTCATGTTCGTTCAAGTCGATGAAGGCCGTGCCGTGCAATCGCGATTGCTGGAGATCCTTCCAGGTGCAGAGCTCGAGCTGTTCTCCGAGCTCTCGGAATAGCGCTCTCATCTGATTGAAACCGCGTTCCGCTACTTCGGGACCTATTCCGTTTAGCAGCAGGCAACGGATCCGCATGTGCTTCAGACGGGCTCCATAGAAGGACTTGAGCTCGCCGAGCATGAGCGCGACAAACACATCCGACGCGTGGGCCCGATCGAGAACCGTGAACACGACGATGAGCTCCCCGGCTGATCGAAGCTCGCGGCTGCGCGATGTGGGGACGCGATGCGAATAGAATGCGACCGACTCCTGCCAAGCCTCGGGCACGAGCGCGGCGAACCGGCGATTGACTAGCAGGAGCTGGTCCACCGCGCGCGGCATCGGATTCCAACGGAAGTAATCGAGCAGACCCAGCAAGCCGTCGCGCGACAGCACGGGCAGCGCGCCGCGCGCGAGGATCGAGGGCGCGAGATCGGCGAGAAACCTCTGGCGAAGCGGTGAAAGATAGCCCTGCATGTGGGGTGAGGGGATCCGGGTCGGCACTCTCACCGGTTCGAAGGTCAGCTTCTCGAGCGAATGCTCGTTTCGCGAGAGCGACCTTCGGATCTGCTCAGACGTAGGTTTCATAGAGGCTCCGGTAAAGAGGCGTGAACTGGTCGAGGCGCTCGAACGGGGCATCCGGGTTCGCCAGGAATGCGGCGTCCAACTGCCTCATCACGGGCGAGAATCCCGCGAACCGTCCGATGTCGCTTGCTTCGCTCAGGATCGAGCGAAGCCGTAGCCCCACGGCCTCGCACGAGAGCCAGTCGAGCGCCGTCTTTGAGAGGGCTTTGCGATCCTCAGTCGAGCGCCGGTGGCTCGAGACCTGGAAGAAGGCGAGGATGGATTCCTGTAGGGAAGGCAGCACTCGATCTTTGCAAAGTCTCACCGGTACCATCCGACAAGCATCGGCGCCTAGACGGGAGAATCCAGCGTAACCACCCCAGTCTGTCAAGATCAGTGGCAGGCCGGAGCA
>JAYVOO010000509.1:0-3852 GCA_043757905.1 Oligoflexia bacterium | reverse complement strand
AGAAGTTCTTCTTCTACCTCGACAAGTAAAATGCAGATCTAAGCCAACCTGAATCGAGAAAGGGCCTTTCGCGGAAACGCGATGGGCCCTTTCTCTTTTTCGGCCTTCAGATTAACCTCATTCCACTATGTGGCAATCCCTCATGCATTTCGATGTGACGCCCCTGAACCTCGCAATTCGCGCGGTGGTCGTTTTTCTCTCGGTTTTGATACTGCTCCGGATCTCAGGCAAGAAGCAGGTCGGCCAAATGGGCGCGACCGAATTCGTGGCGGTGCTTCTAATCAGCAATGCCGTCCAGAACTCGATGAACGGCGGGGACAACTCTCTGGCCGGAGGACTCTGGCTTGCGGTCGTGCTGATCTTCCTGAGCTGGACCATCTCGATGCTGACCTATCGGAGCCGCTATTTCAGTTCACTCTTCGAAGGAACACCGCGGCTCTTGATCCATAACGGCAAGCTGCTCGAGAAGAGCCTCAGGATGGAACGCATCACCCATGCCGAGCTCAAGACTCTTTTTCGCAAGCAGGGCGTCCATCATTTCAGCGAGGTTCGAACCGCTATCCTAGAGGCCGACGGGACGCTGAGCCTATCCCGCTTTGCCGATAAACCGGATGCCGTGGAGCACGAAAGAATACCGCAGGCCTGAGGCTGGGAGTGCGTTCGTCTGCCAGGGTGTTCCGGCTGATCCGGCTGGATTAGGCGCCGGGCCGGTCGAGGGCGAGCTGCCAAAGCTCGCGGGAAAACATCCTGACCTCGTCCAGCTCCCGGAACATCTCGGGCTGATAGCCTTTTTCGCCTTCGAAAGTCTCAAATTCCATCTTCTCGAGATCCAGATGGAGTTGGGTCAGGGCCGCAGAAACGCCCTCGGCCTGGGCAATCGCAAAGTATTTTTCACGGTCAATCTGGATAAGCTTGGGCATCTCCCCAAAACCTACCCGGCTTTCTAAGCCAGCTCAAGCGGATTGATCTGGCTTCTGGGCGAGGTCTTCGTTAAGGTCCCCCCTATCGGGATGTAGCGCAGCCTGGCTAGCGCATCTGGTTTGGGACCAGAGGGTCGAAGGTTCGAATCCTTTCATCCCGACCAATTTTAAAAACATGGTAAAACCATGACGGCAACTGAAGTCAACTTCGATGGACTGATCGGGCCGACTCATAATTACGCTGGCCTCTCGCCAGGTAATGTCGCCTCCGAAACGCATGGGGGCCTTGCCTCCCACCCCAAAGCCGCGGCACTTCAGGGTTTGGAGAAGATGCTCCAGCTCCATCGGTTAGGCGTTCGCCAGGCAGTCATTCCCCCACATTACCGCCCGAGCCTGTCGACCCTGAAAGCCCTTGGCTATGCTGGGAGCGACGTCGAGATCCTGCGCACGGCCGCCCAGGACAATCCCGAACTTCTAGTCGCCTGCTCTTCGGCTTCGAGTATGTGGACTGCAAACGCGGCGACCGCCTCACCCGGCGCGGACACCGCTGATCACCTACTGCATCTGACGCCCGCCAACCTGATGGGAAACTTCCACCGCTCGATCGAGGCCGAAGAAACGGGCGCGATCCTGCGTGCTATTTTTCCGGATCCGGCGCGCTTTCGCATCCATCCGCCCCTTCCGCGCGCAAGCGCGTTCGCCGACGAGGGCGCGGCCAATCATACGCGACTCTCGGCCGATTACGCTTCGCCTGGCATCCATTTCTTCGTCTACGGACGCAAGGCTTTGGGTGCGCCGGTCACTGAGCCCGTGAGATACCCGGCGCGCCAGACGCTCGAGAGCTGCCAGGCGATCGCGCGCCTCCACCAGCTTGCGCCCGAATCCGTGATCTTTGCGCAGCAGTCGCCGGAAGCGATCGATGCAGGCGCATTCCACAACGACGTCGTCGCGGTCGGTGACCGGGATCTCTTCTTTCACCATGAACGGGCGTTTGACGACGAGATGCGATCGATGGCCGCGCTCGAAGCCGCGTTTCAACGAGTTGCCGGGCGTGCGCTCCAACGGATTCGCGTGACCGAAGCCGAAGTGTCGCTCGCCAACGCGGTCCAGAGCTACCTTTTCAATAGCCAGCTCGTCGGTTTACCGGATGGGAAACGACTTTTGCTCTGCCCGATCGAGTGCCAGGAGAACGCGCAGGTCAGCGCCTATCTTTCTGCACGCGTCGGTCAGACGGGGTTCCCGATCCAGCAAGTGGTTTACGTCAATCTGCGCCAAAGCATGTTCAACGGCGGCGGGCCGGCCTGCCTGCGACTGCGCGTGATCCTGAGCGACGCGGAGCTTGCAGCAGTCGCTCAGGGCGTGCTCTTCACTGACGCGCTCTATCTCCGACTCAAGGCTTGGATTGAAAAGCATTACCGCAAGGAGCTCAGGCGGGGCGACCTTCTGGATCCGCGGCTCCACGTGGAGACGAAGGCCGCTTTTCAGGAACTAGGCCAGATCCTGGGACTGCCCGGCATCTATCCGGCTTGACTTCCCGGGCGCACGGCCGCAGTTAGGCCCAAAGCGCAAGGCAAGCTTCGCTATACTCAAGCCTTCGCGGGGTCACGAGGCGTCGATAGCGCACCCTGCATTTTCCTGGAGCTCCAAGCCCGGAAGCGCTCGATGTAGGAGTACGCAGCCGGCACCACCACGAGCGTGAGCACTGTTGAACTGATCATGCCACCGATGATCGCCACGCCCATGCCAGTGCGCTGGCGCGAGGCCTCGTTCAACCCGATCGCGATCGGCAGCATCCCGGAGATCAGCGCGATTGTCGTCATGAGGATCGGACGCAGCCGCACGCGACCAGCCTCGAGAATCGCCTCACTGAGCGCGACGCCTTTGTCGGTCTGCTGTTTCGTGTAATCAACGAGTAGGATGGAGTTTTTGACCGCCATGCCCATGAGCATCACGCAACCGATCATCGTGAAGAGGTCGAGCGGTTTGCCGGTCAGCAAAAGCGCGAAAAGCGCTCCGCAGACCGCAAGGGGTAGCACCAACATGATGGTGAGCGGCGTGATCGGCGATTCGTAAAGGCTCGTCAGCACCATGAACAGGAAAAGCACGCCCAGGCAAACCGCCAGCAGCATGCTGTTTCCGAGCTCTTTGAAATTCTCGGCCTGACCGACAAACTTGTAGCGCATGCCTTCGGGGAGCTTGCCTTCGGCGCTCGCGAAATAAGTATCGATGTCCGACATGACGCCCGCCATCCCCGCGCCCTTGGCCGCCATATCGCCCGAGATCTGCACGTAACGCCCGCGGTCCTGCCGATTGATCGCGGCCGGTCCAGCGGTTTCCACCGGGCTCGCGACGGCCGGCAGCCGGATCAGCGAGTTATTGATGTTGGGGACGTGGGTCTGGTTGAAGCCGATCTTGAGGTTGCGCTGGTCTTCCTGAAGCCTGACGCGAATGTCGTACTCCTCGCCCTTCTCGCGGAAAACCGCGGGAGTCGATCCCTCGATCTGGGTCCTGAGCTCGTTGCCAATGCTGACCGTGGAGACGCCGAGCGACTCGGCCTTCTGGTTGTCGACTTTGACCTGGTATTCGGGCTTGCCGGTTTCCATATTCGTCTCGACGTCCGTCAGGCCGGAGTTCTTCTTCAGAAACTCAAAGAGCTTCTTGCCTTGGACTTCGAGCTGCTTCAGGTCGCTGCCGATCAGGTTGATATTGAATGGACGCTGTCCGCCGCCCACCATGTCGATATCCTTGACGACGGGCCGGGCGAAGGCGAAGGGCTTGAGCTGCTCGCGCACCCGGTCTTTCATTTCGGTCGTGTTGATCGTGCGCTGTTTGGAGGGTGTCATCGTGACGAAATAAGTGGCCACGTTGGCTTCGCCCTGACGGCCACCCAGGAACATCACCACGTCGGTGATCTCTTTGTTCTTTCGGATCA
>JAYVOO010000508.1:0-3865 GCA_043757905.1 Oligoflexia bacterium | reverse complement strand
CCAGTGACCTAGTCGTGCATCTTCGCCTACCCGAAGGCACTCCGCTCGAGCAGCAGGAAGCGATCGGAGTCGTCGGCGTCAATCTCATCCACGGCTGTTTCTACCACCGGAACGACCCGGTAGCCTTGATCCGTAGCCTGCGTGACGGCCTAAAGCCGGGCCAGATCGAGATCGACATGATTCGTTTCACGGGGCCGGCGTTCGGGCACATCGACAATCGCCTCATGAGCCTGCAGCTGGTGCGCCTCGGACTGACCGACGCCGTATTACTCTCGCCCGAGGGCCAGATGCTTCAGCCATCGGAAGCGCTCTACAAGAAACACCTTCTCGTGCAGCGCGGCCGCTTCCGACCGGTGACCCGCCTGCATGTGGATATGCTCGAGTCAGCGAAAAAGCAGTTTCTGAGCGATCCTTCCATCAAAGAGAAAGACCTCGTCTCCATCATGGAGATCACGCTCAACAACCTACTCACGGATTCGGGCACGAGCTCGTCGATCGACGTGCAAGACTTCCTGGATAGGGTGGACATCTTGAGCAGTTTGGGCCAGCACGTGCTGATCTCGAATTATGGCGAGTATTATCGCTTCAGCGAGTTTCTGACGAAGCACACCAACGGGAAGGTCGGCATCATCATGGGCGTTGGCCACCTGAACAAGATCGTCGATAAGACTTATTACAAGGATGTGCCGGGCGGTTTTCTGTCCTCCCTCGGACTCTTGTTTCGCGACAACATCCGCGCGCTGATCTATCCGGCATTCTCGCTCTCGACCGAGCAGCCTTCTCCCTCGGAAGCCGCTCAGAGCGGCCTCAAGCCCATCACGGCCGAGACCTACGCACCTGCCCCTGAGATCAGGCACCTCTACCAGCATATGCTCGAGAACAAGCTGATCCAGGACATCAAAGAGTACGATCTGGAGTCGCTCTTCATCAATTCGGACGTGGTCCTGGCCAAAATCAAGAGCGGCGACATGACCTGGGAGTGCCAAGTGCCCGAGGCCGCAGCGAAGGTCATCCAGGTGAAGGGCCTCTTCGGTTATTCCGCTTCGACTAGACGCATTTCATAAGGTTCGTGAAACTCTAGGCCATCACTCCGCGGGTGGAGCTTTTTGCGCGGCGGCCTCGGCGGAATGGATATCGACTGAGTTCTCCACTCCCGGGTCGAGCGGGTGCCCGAACGCATGGCCGAGAGCGCTTCCGATAGCGGCCATTGCATTCACCTTTGGATTCTTGATCGAGCCCTGCACCGGGATCTTCGTGGCCTGTTTATCGTCCTTTTGTAGCAGGTCGCCGAGGGTACCCGTCAAACCCTGCCAAATGAGCGCGAATGGGCCCTGTTTCACGTCTTTCGCGAAGTCAACAACAGTGAGGTTCTTGATGGTTGGTTTCACGTATCCCGTGAGTGCGCCATTCTTGGCCGCGAGCTCGGATGCCAGGGTGAACACGCCTGTCTCGACGTCGACGCCCGCAT
This sequence comes from Oligoflexia bacterium, assembly GCA_043757905.1. Lineage (GTDB taxonomy): Bacteria > Bdellovibrionota > UBA1018 > UBA1018 > UBA1018 > JAYVOO01. Next base: position 2,397 of record JAYVOO010000508.1, on the reverse strand, counting down.
AAGCTTTCATGAAAGAGTTCAGCTTGGCGAGAGTCAGGCCCTTCAGGTCGGCGTCCAGATCGAAGTCCATCGGCTCTTTCAGGGCGTTCAATTTCATGTCGATGCGAAACGGTGCTTCGCCCATGGCTTTGCCTCGGAGATGCAGCGTGGAGGGCAGGACGGCTTTCACGTCGCGGGCGTTTGACAGGTTCAACGCTTCACCCGCCAGCTCCTTGAGATGGATATCGACCGGCGGCTTGCTGGCCAAATTCTGGAAATGCACTTCGCCGCCCCAAAGCGCAAGTCGATTGATCTTGAGCGGGATGAGCTTGTCGACCACTTCCTGCCAGCTCGAGTCGATCGATTTCTGGCTCTTCTCGGGAGTCGGCCCATCGACGAAGTTGAGCTTGGGCTCGGTGAGTTCCATCTCGGCGACGACCGCACCATGAAACAAAGCCATCCATTCAATGGACAAATCGATCTCGCGGACGGCGATGAATGGCACGGGGACCTTGCCCCCCCGTTTCAGTAGCGTCAGGTTTTCGATCCGATAGGCGCCGCGAATGAGTGAGATGTCCACGTCGCCGATATGCCCCTCGTAATCTTTTAGCTGCGCGAGTTGTCGATTGGCATAACGTTTCACAATGGTCGGCAAGGCCGCACGAAGCGCGAACAGCACTACCGCGATCGAAAGAAAAAGTATTGAGATTTTAGAGGGATGGCGAAGTTGATCTTTGAGAGATTTCATAGCGGCTCAGTCGACTGCAAGATCCGGGCAGCATCATTGCATGACTATTTACATCAACTTTAAAAAAAGCGCACTCCTGCCGGCTACCTGAGGCGGTAAAGTTTTGCGAACCGACTGGGGCGCCATAGCCGTCAAAAAAATTTACGCTTGCTGACATTCATACGCTGAGATCCGCGTTAGGAATGCACAGCTCAATTCTAATACGCCGTCCTAGGTTGATAGTTGATGCTGATTTTATCCTGAAACGAGAGACTTAAAATCGTATTGAGATTCGTAATGGTGAGTGTCTTGTCGTTGATCGTATAGTTCGACGCTGGGATCAGCGTTGCAGTTCCATCCATGTGCAGGACTTTGACTAGCATTTCTTCAGTCGAAGTCGGTGCTCGTTGAAGGAGAAAGGTCGCTTTCTTTTCTGCTAGGGTTTGGCCGATGGCGTTCAGGATCGGCGAGTAGTCATCGTCCGCGATATTCAGGGAGAGCGAGCCATTTCCCACGAGCTGGCCGAGCTCGATGTAGCGGTCTCCTCGGTCGACCACTACATTGGGGGCCGCACCCACCGCTGCCGCATCCTGGTCGCGAAGGGTTTGCAGGTGCCGAATAGCCGCGGCGGTGGTCGGGACAATCGAGGCAACGAAATAGTTGCTTTGGCCGGCATCCAGAGTCGTAAAGAATCGATCCAGTTCAGATTTTACAGCGGCGACTGCGACGAGTCTTGCCGGGTCTGGGCAGGAGGCAATGGTATAAGTGAGATCCTCCACGGTCTTAGGCCGGCACGCGGCACTGTAGTTTGAGAAGGCGTCACGGTAGGAGTTGTCCTCGATGATTGGAACGGACTGATCCTCCTCATCTGAGATGAAAATCAAACCACGCACTGATTCGGCTCGAAAAAATGGGCTTGAGGACGAGGCGCTCTCATTATCGTGAAGAAACTGCAGCAGAGATTGCAAGCCCCGCTCCGAGCCGCTCCCAGAGGCGCCGGCAGAAACATTGATTGTGAAGTCCCGGATGAGTTGGCTGACCCAATCGGAATTGCCCGCAACGCCCGCGGGTGGAATCGTCTCGATAATCGCCTTGCCTGAGTGGACCGTGTTATTTTCGACCGTATTGAGGCATTGGCTGACGCTTAGTTCACCGGGCCCCGGATTGAGGCAGTGGGATGTGCCATTGAACAGTGCCTGATTGTCACGGGTCGTACAATGAGCGACCCCACCGTAAAACCAAGTGTTTGCTTCCAGGCAGAGCGAGGGAATCGGACCATCGTGAATACCCGGGAGTAGTCTCGCGTAATTCGTATTCATGAGAGGCAGCATTTGATTATTTCTCACTCCCTGATCAAACACGCCGGTGGTGAGATTCAAGAGCGTGGGACTTGAGGCAGGGTTCACAAACGTAGCGCGACGACCTGAAACGTAGGGCGAGGTGTAGCCGTTACCCAGCCACTTGGCGTTTGCATAAGTTTGAAAGCCAGGGTGGGCCAAATAGGTGTCGGTCGTGATCACCCCGACCCGAATATCCCAGGTGGGAAGCATGTACTTACGGGCAAAGGTTCCGAGGCCATTTCTCAGGCGCTCTTGTGCGGTGTCCATGCTCGCGGAGTTATCGATGATAAAGAGCAGATCGATCCGCGTATTGACCTCAAGCTGCGACGAGAATGTCTCTTCCTGCTGGGC
>JAYVOO010000507.1:0-3876 GCA_043757905.1 Oligoflexia bacterium | reverse complement strand
GACGACGTCGCGAAAGTCTTCGGCGAGTATCTCGCCTCCTCGAAATTCGGCCGCGGGCGCTGCTCGCGCGGGCAGCAGGGCATCGGGATTTCGGCCGCGACCACGTGGGCGCAGCTGACGAGCGCGACCGGCGCCCGGGTGATCTCCAAGACCAAAGGCATGCGCAAGGCTCTCTCCTGCACGGTCGAGGTCGATATCCGCGCCAACAAGGGCGTGATCAAGGACCGCGAGATGATCGACTGGGACCGTCCGCACGGAACCTCAGTCGAGTTCCTGGTCGACGGCCGTACCCAGCTGAACGGCGAGGCCGGGATCCTCAATTACCTGACGGGCACGACGCTCGTGAACCCGCATCTCACGCTTCATTATAAGCTGCCTTCCTCGGCCGGCGCGGATACCCCCGCCTCCGAGGTCAACGTTCCGCGCGTGACCGAGGAGATGCCGGGCGTTCCCGAGGCCGTCGAGCCGCATCCGCACACTTTGAAGCTGGGTGAGTTCATCGCTCATTCACACCTCTTTGGCCGGGTGAAAGTCGGCGCCTGGCTCAAGAAGGGCTTCTCGCGCGTGCATGAAGGCGTCTTGAACGATCTCGTCAAGGCTGGAATCAAGCGCGCTCAGCTCGAAAAGAACGTAGACCAGTTGAACGAGACCGAGTTCAAGGCACTTTTCGTGGCCCTGCAGAATCTCAAGCTCATGGCGCCTTCGACCAAGTCGGTTCTCTCGATCGGCGAGGACGCGCTCGCCAAGAGCATCAAGCGCCTGGGCGCGATCGATTTCTTCTCGGTGGTCTCGCGCAAGCCAACGATCGCCGACTTCAAGCCCGTGCAAATCGAAGTCGCCATCGCGCGTCTCGAGGAGCGCGGGCCGGAAGGGGATTCTCCGGTCCAGGTCCTCCGCTTCGCCAACCGTGTGCCTCTGCAGTTCGATAAGGCCGCGTGCGCGATGTACCACGCGATCGAGAGCGTGAACTGGCGCGCCTACGGGCTCAACCAGCCGAAGGACTCAGTTCCGACCGGTCCTTATATCATCGCGCTCAGCGTGGTCTCGCCTTTCATCAAATTCAAGAATGCCTCGAAAGAGACAGTCGACGCCTCCGACGAGCTCGTCGAGGAGATTCGCCGCGCCTTGATTCAGGCCGGCCAGAAGCTCTCGAAGCATATCCGGCGCGAAGATAAAGCGAACGAGCTCGAGGAGAAGATCCGCCACATCGAGCAGTTCGGCCCGATCCTGGTCGACGGCCTCTGCCGAATCACGTCCGCGCCAGACGCTCGGAAGAAACGCGCTGAGGAAGGCCTGATGAAGCTCTTGGGTCGCGACGCGACCGCGACGCAGAAGGAACTCGATGAGGCTCATGCGAAACTCGAGCAGCATCTGGTGAAGTCCGGTGGCAAAGGCGCCCCAGTCGCGAGCGCCGAGTTAGCCGAAGCGGAGGAGACTCTGGGCGAAGTGGACGCGTTCGAGCCCGGCACCGAGGCCAAGAAAAAGAAGCCCAAAGCTAAGAAAGCCTCCAAGAAGAATTCTAAGGCCAACCCAGAGGTGAATACTTAATATGGCAAGCAGCGCAAGCGCGGGACAGATCCCGAAACTCAGCCTCGAACTCTGCAGCCGGCTTCTGGCCGATCTCGAGAAGGCCAAGCGGCCAGTCCTTTACGCCACCAAGTGCTCGCTCGACAACGCGCTTTATAACCACAAGGTGGGTTACCTCACGCCCGGCGACAAGAAGGTCGCCACCGAGCTGAACGTGAGCTCGGTGAAGAAGATGTCGCGCGCGGTATTCATGCTGGAGATCCTGCTTCGGAACATCGACACGGGCGCGGTCAACACCAAGCGCGAGCTCTATTACATGAGCAAAGGCGAGATTAAGCATAACTCGAACCTGAAGCCGCTCGACTTCGGTGACCAGAACGAGTCGGACGAGGTGATCGACTTCATCTGCGAACTGCTCGAGTGTTACCGCGAAGAAGTGAACTGCTATGCCAATGACCGCGGCGGCCAGACCTATTCGCAGCAGCTCGTCGTGACCGAAACCATGCCGGACGGCACGAAGGCCACGATCGACCTTTCGAAGCTCGGGACCAGTCCGTTTCAACCGAAGAACCGGCCTCAGAACCTTAAACTCTCGTCGAAGAAGAAGATCGACTTCGGTCTGATCGTCGAGTCCGAAGGTACTGCCAACACGCTCGTCGCCAACGGTTTCACGAAACGCCATAGCTGCATCGTCATGGGTGCCCAGGGCGTGCCCTCGAACGCGGTCCGCGGCTGGTCGAAGCTCATCCAGGATCAGTTGAAGGTGCCGCTCTATTTCTTCGGGGATCTCGACGCGTACACGATGCAGAATATTTTTCGCACGCTCAAGGCAGGCTCCGCGGCGTCCCTCATCCGAAACTCTGATTATTCCGCGCCGGACGTCCGGTTCCTCGGCGTCCTGCCAGCGGATATCAAGAAATACGACCTGAACGACTACCCGGTGAAGGAAAACGATGCGCAGGAAGTGCGCGCGCTCAAGAAAGCCTCTGACGCCCTGAAAAACGACCCGTTTTTCCACGACAAGCGCAATAAGGGCCTGGCTGCGATCCTGACCTGGCTGCTCACGAACAAACGCCGTTGTGAGCAGCAGGCCTTCTTTACTGTCGATCCGCGCGATCCGACGATGCCGGAGAAAATCATCGTCGAAAAAATCAAGCGCGGCGACTTCGTCTAAGCTCGATCACTTGCACTTTCGAAGTTGGATCCCATAAGTGATCGGCGCCGTGACCGTATCTATTGTGTCGAGCGAAACGAGGGACGATTCCGTGATCGGCTGTTTCTTTTCGCCCGCGAGCTCGAGGGCGACGTTCACGTTGAATTCGACGACGCCTCCGCAAGCTGAGTCCCATTTCGTGGGCAGGTTCTGCGTAAAGAAGAAGGAGTCCTCGAACGGCCCGGTCATCACGTCTCCGCGCTTGCCATTCCAGGGGGAGCCTTTCATTTTGTGGCGGAAGCGGTGAGTGGAACTTAGCGCGGCTTTCGCCCCATTGGGAAGGGACGTAAATCCACGGAAGTCCATGGCTACGACTGAAAGGGCGTAGCCGTCGGGAAGCGTGATCGGCAGCACAAACGTGCAATCCAGGCGGGCTGCGCCCTGGCCGGTCGTGCCTCCTGCCTCGGCCACGAAGCGATCGAACAGAATGGCGAGCGCAGTTTGATCGGGGCTGAGGACTGCACCCAGGCTCCCCTCGGGGCAGCCGGAGCCTGCGTAGGAGAGCTGCCCGATCTGTGCAGGGGGAGCGTTCGGGTCGGAGGGAACTTGAGGCCCCCAAGGGCCATGCGGGCCGAAAGGGTTGTGCGGCCCAAAATGGCCTCCGCCACCGCCTAGTTGCCCGCCACCGTGATGATTATTGTTACCGCCTGAGCCGCCTTGGCCATGCCCGGCCGTAGCGATGGGTTCGACCCAATGGCCGATCAGCAGGAGGGTCAGGGCCAGGAACGCTGCTTGGGCGGTCATCTAGAATTCCTCTGCAGCGTGCCGAGTGCAAAGGTCGTGCGTCGCTGAGAGGCGTTCTACGCCGGTATTGGCCGACAAACCCCAGCGTCTGGGGGCGAGCCGACACCGAATTAGTGATAACGCAGGGACGCTGTGGCTCTCAGTGTGATCGGAAAGGCGTCCTGCGAGAGGTGCCGCTCAGGCGCAGGCTCTGAAGAAGTCGAGTGGCTGGTCGTTGGACCGGCAGCCATCACAGATCCTCACGAATCGACTGAAGCGCAAGAAGCCGCAGCCGCAGCGCTCGCAGGCAGCTTGCTCGGGTTTGCTCATCATGCCGAGAACGAGGACTTCGGAGTTCGGGACGAAAGTAGTCGCTTCCATAGTGTGACCTTTCGGGAGGGGGTGAGGAAAAA
>JAYVOO010000506.1:0-3886 GCA_043757905.1 Oligoflexia bacterium | reverse complement strand
GAGCGGAGCCTACTGGGCTGGAGCCTGCTCCGCTGGCGAAGAGCGAGTCGAGACTGTTCTTCAGATCCGCCGCGCCGTTGGAGGAATCGGGGGGCACGACGGGCGCCCAGAAGGCGGCCTGGAGGTTCGAGTCGAAGTACTGAGTCGTCCGGTTGTCCTGCTGGTCAGAGGCCGGCGCAGGTAAGTCATTCAGGATGTTGTAGCGCAATTCTTCCCAGGGGTTGGGCGCCATGGCCGCGTGGTAGGCGCGTTCTAGGTCCTGCGGCCCGAGTACGGCTGCATCGGAAGTCGCACCTGGAGTGCGAAGCTTGACGTAGTAGGCGCCCAGAGCGGCCGCATTGTCCCATCCGTTGCCTTGTCCGGTGTTTTCGGTCGCTTTGATTGGGAGGTTCGGAACGCCGATGGGAGATACGAGGAGGCCGCCGGAGCTGAAAGAGCCCGTAGGTTGCGCTCCCACGCGCACCACGTCCTGCTGCTCGAGCGCCGGGCCGATCTTGCTGCCGAACGGCTGGGCCGCGGAATAAGCGCGCAGATCCAGATCGCCAAAGAGGGAGAAGAGCACACGGGCGCGGGCCTTGAGGCGGATCGCGTAGTAAGTCATCACCGAGGGATCCTTGTAGACCCCGATCGGGACTTCCCGGACCGTGATCGGCCGCAGGATCGCGTTGCAGTCGCGTGCGTTAGTACTATTCGAGCTGCCGTTGCCCTTCAACGCAAAGGTCGTGGCGTAGGTGTCGAAGCTCGATTTGATGTTGTTCAGCTTCAGCATGCCTTGTTCACCGCTATGCAGGAATTCGGTCATCTTGATTTCTTCGACGTTCGAGAACGTATGGTTGCCCAGGGTGTTGAAGGCGGAGAGAAACGCGTTGATCGTGCGTTCGTGCTTGGAAGGGTCGCGCTCTCCCTGGAGCGTGGTGATCATGTCGCGCTGGACGGTGGGCCGCGCCCCCTCATTCAGATATTTAGAGAGCGTGTCGATGCGCGCACGGAGCAAGACCTCGTGAGGGATGAGGCCAAGGCCCGAGGCAAGTCCCCGCACGATCTGCACAGTTTTGATCGCTTCGGCGTTGCTCCCTAGGTTGGCGGCGTATTCGCTCAGGTCCGGGTCCGTATTGTAGAGCCAGAGCATGAGAATCTGGATATTCGTATTACCGATGCTCAGGCAGTTGGCCTGACGAATCGCTTCGATGCGTTCGTACTGGGCGCGCAGGGTCTGCGTGATCTGGTCGAGCAGGTTCTGCGGCGGGAAAACGAGGGCCTTGGTGGCAGTGAGCTGGCAAAAGTTGTTGGTGCGGTCGAAGATGATGCAGACCGTGGGGACCGAGTAGCTGCTGAGCTTGCCGGGGCGCCCATCCGGCGACCAGAGCAGCGCCGAAGAGCCATTCACGGGAAAAGTGCCTTGCGCCATATTGCCGAGTACGTAATAGCGGAAGAGGAATTTCTTGTACTGCCGGCGCATCTCATAATTCAGGAACGAGATCTCGTTGAGCTGGCGGGCCTGGGTTGCTGCGCCTGCGTAGGCCGCGAGGTCGGCGGCATTCTGTAAATTGATCTTCGCGTTGACCAGCATGCCGGTATTCACGACGAAGGCGAAGAACAGGATGAACGTCACCATCATGATCGCGATCATGACGGACGCCTGGCCTTTTTGAGCGACGCGCGTACTCGCGCGCGGGTCGCCCGTGGCGACCTGTGCGGGCAGTGGACATGATTTTTCCGCTGCCTTTGAAAGGCAGGCGCGAATCAGCCAGTCTGCTGTTTTTCTAAACGTCCCCAAAAATCGAACCCCTGTAGTTCTATTTTCGCAAAGCACCACGGCTCTGTCCATCTGTCTACGTCTTGGTCAGGGCGCACAGACTTAACGTATTGATATCTAAAGAAAAAAATTAGGCACGGGCATTGCTCAATGCTGCCCCGAGTCCTACCTCATGGGCACGAGGTCAGGTCTAGCCGAAGTCAAAGTGGGTGCCCCGGAATCCGAGCCGGATTTCAGATGTGAACGAGGAGTAGAAAAAAATGAATAAGAAACTGGCCCTAGCGGCATTGATGGGTAGCTTGTCCGGCCTTCCGGCCTTTGCAGCCATGGGTGCAAGCGGCGGAATGCCCGTCACCAATCCCTACGACCGCGCGAACGGCGAGATCAACGTCGCTCCACTGCTGCAGCGCAATTCGAGCGGAGCGACCGGCCAGAGTCCGGCCGACTCCCAGGTCCAGAGCAATTTCTACAAGACGCCGCCGAACATGAAAGAACAAGTCTCGACCGAGGGATTCTGGGAAAAGGACGCGCCTCTCTTTCCGAAGCTCAACCGCCACGGCCGCCCGGCTGACGGCCAGATGGACCCGGAAACCGCCAAGTTTCTGAGGAACCTCCAGGCCTTCATGGCCGAGAACGATAAGCAGGTGAAAGCGCTAGGAATCACGATCAGCGCGCGCAAGCCCGTCGCGATGGATCGCTCTCCATTCGCCCAGGACGGGATCGATTCGATCTCCGTGCTCGCTCCCTCGGATTCCCCCCGCCATATCCCGGATCCACTCTCGCTTGCGAATTCCGCTGATTCAGTGGACTCGCGCCTGAGCAGCGGCGCTCTCTGAATGAGCAGCGGCGCTCTCTAATGAGCAGCGGCGCTCTCTAAGCGATCTCCCTGTAAGTTTTCTCCTGTCTAACCGTCTGTCGACCTGTCCGCGTCCTGTCTTCCTTCCTCTCTCTCTCTCGGGAGCGCGGGATTCCATGATGGAATCCCGCGCTCTTTTTTTATTTTCGGCGTAGGTGCGTCTACCGAAATCAAGCCATTCTGAAGACTATTTGGCTCTCAAAACGAGTGTTCTAGCGCGCGACGATTCTTGTTCTCGAGTGATCGTGCGCCGCATTGCTCGGTAGCGATCTTGCGATTCTCCCGGTCGCTTCGAATACTTCATCTCAATTTGCGCTTCGAGAGGCGTGGAATGACGCTGAAATTCGCCTCTTAGAAATCCACACTGGATTGAAACGGCATTTCCCGGATGCTCTAGAATGCGCCAGGTTTCTGGGAAGCGTGGCACCGCTCCTGCACTAGGATGTTCTCGTCCGCAGGATGCGGCTCATACTACTCCTCTCTCTCTCAAGAGCCCCTCGGGAAACCGGGGGGCTTTTTAATATGGGCCCTTGCCCCGGAACCGGCTCCTGACTATAACGACTCATAGTGGCAATCTTCCTGGAGCTTCCCGTTCTCCCTGATCACAATGCGCGTCCTGACCAGTCGCGCCCGATCTCCCCTGCGCTCGCCCGAAAAATCCTCGCTACACGCAAGCCCGAGTGGCTGAAGATCCGCCCGCCCGGCGGCGATAACTACCTCAAGATCAAAGGGCTCCTCCGGGAGCGCAAACTTCACACGGTTTGCGAGGAGGCACATTGCCCGAACGTTGCCGAGTGCTGGTCGAGCGGCACGGCGACCTTCATGTTGGGTGGCGACACTTGCACTCGTGCCTGCCGTTTCTGCGCAATCAAGACCGCCCGCCGACCGCCCGCCCTCGATCCGGAAGAGCCGTACCATGTCGCCGAAAGCATCGCGACGATGGGCCTGCACTACGTCGTTCTAACCTCGGTCGACCGCGACGATCTGAAAGACGGCGGCGCGGGACATTTCGCGGCCACGATCCGGGAGATCAAGCGCTTGAACTCGAAGATCATCGTGGAAGCGCTCGTGCCCGATTTCAGGGGCGACGTCGAAGCGGTCCATACGATCGTGGAATCGGGCCTCGACGTCTACGCCCATAATATCGAGACCGTGAAGCGGCTCCAATACCGCGTGCGTGATCCGCGCGCGACTTACCTTCAGTCGCTCGGCACTTTGCGCGCGGCCAAGGCCCACGCGGATGCGACCCAACGCCGGCTCTTCACGAAGAGCTC
>JAYVOO010000505.1:0-14651 GCA_043757905.1 Oligoflexia bacterium | reverse complement strand
TGATCCGCGGGATTGCGCCGCTGCGGTACCTGATGACGCTCGCGCTGACCTACCTCGCCGTCTCGATCCTCCAGGGATTCGGGCGCTATGGTTGGAGGATGTACCTGATCCGCTCGAGCGTGCTTGCTGGGCGGGACATGCGCGAGACCTACTCCCGCCATCTCTTCGGGCTCTCCGTCAGTTTTTTCGATCGCCAGACGATTGGCGATCTCATGTCCCTTGCGACGAATGACGTCGAGGCCGTGCGCATGACTCTGGGCGCGGGCCTCCTTGTGCTCGCGGATTCGCTCTTTTACTTCCTCACAATCCCGATCGCCATGTACTTTCTTTCGCCCAAGCTCACACTTCTCGCTTTCATCCCGCTTCCGATTGTGCCCTGGCTCGTCTGGCGGAACGAGCGCGAGATCCACACCCGCTTCGAGCGGGTGCAGGAAAGCTTCGGCAGGCTTTCGGCACTCGCGCAGGAATCGCTGAACGGCATCCGCGTGGTCAAGACTTTCGCGAAGGAAGACGTCCTGATCGGACGGCTGCGCGAGGCGGGTGAGGAATACGTGAAGTGCAATCTCGACCGCGCGCGCGTCCAGTCCGCTTTCGGCCCGTCGCTCGACTGCGCGATGAGCTTGGGGATGGTGTTGCTGCTTTACTTCGGCGGGGGCTGGATGATTGAAGGCGGAGTCGGTGCGGTGACTCTCGGAACCTTCGTCGCGTTCCAGCGCTACCTGCAGAAGATGGTCTGGCCGATGGCGGCTTTGGGCATGGCGATCAACTCTTACCAGAAGTCCGTCTCGAGCTCGCATCGGCTTCAGAAGATCTACGCCATCGGGACTGACGTTCCGGAATGCGCGAGCCCCGAGCTTCCGGCGGGTGCGCCTCCTGTCGGTGCCCCGATGGGCCGCTGGAAGACCGCGGGAGGTGTTGAGTTCCGTGGTCTCTCCTTTCGGTTTCCCGGCAAGGAGCGCGAAGTGTTGCGCTCGATCTCGCTGAAGATGGAGCCGGGCGAAAGGGTCGCTTTCGTTGGCGCGATCGGCGCGGGAAAGTCCGCAATCCTCTCGCTGCTGCCCCGGCTCTATCCGGTCGGGGAGGGGATGCTCTTCATCGACGGCGTGGACGTGAACCGCTGGCCGCTTGCGGAGCTTCGGCGCCAGGTGGGATATGTGAGCCAGGACATCTTCCTCTTCAGCGAGACCGTGATCGAGAACGTTGCGTTCGGACTGACTGAACGCCTGCTCGGGACGCTGACGAACGACCACTACAGTACGACCGAAATCGAAGAGGCCACGCGTCTGGCTAACGTGCACGAGGAGGTGCTCGGCCTGAGCGCGGCCTATCAGACGCGACTGGGAGAACGCGGCGTGAACCTTTCTGGCGGCCAGAAGCAGCGCCTCACCATCGCGCGCGCGTTCGCCAAGCAGCCTTCGATCCTCGTGCTCGACGACGCGCTCTCGAGCGTGGACGTGCAGACGGAAGAGAAGATTCTGAGCGGCCTGCGCGGGCGGCCCGGACGGAACACCGAGATCATCGCTGCCCACCGGATCTCTACGATCCAGGACGCCGACCGAATCGTCGTTCTCGAAGGCGGCCAGATCCGCCAGCTCGGCAACCATGCTCAGCTCGTTGCCGATCGCCGTGGAATTTACCGCCGGTTTTACGAGCAGCAGCGCCTGCGCGAGGATCTCGAGAGCTACGTCGAGACGCTCGATCGAGAGGTAACATCATGAGCAAGTCGCCGGCGGCGGCCGTCCTCGACAGCGAAGAGCAGGAGTTTGCGACCCAGATCCACGGGCATCACGTGCGTGCGTTGATCGTCCGCGTCTTCCAGCACCGTGCCGCGCTCGCTCTCGGCTGCGCCACGATCCTCGTCGGGACGGCGGCGACGCTACTCGAGCCTCGCATCTTCGGCTACGCGATTGACGAGGCGATCGTGCCCGGGAAGTGGGCCGTGCTTCGAAGTTGCGCCGCGGTCTATCTGGGTGTGACAGTGGTTCGCGTGCTGAGCCTGATCTCGCAGGCTTACTTCTTTGAGCTTCTCGGCCAGCGAGTCACGCAGGATATCCGGCTCGAGCTCTTTTCCCATCTGCAGCGGCTACCCGTCTCCGTCTTCGACCGAAATCCTGCGGGTAGGCTCCTGACCCGCGTGACCAACGATACTGCGTCTCTCGCTGACATGTTCGCGGGCGGTTTCGTGTCGATGGTCGGCAACGCGCTCATGGTGTTTGGGATCTTGATCGGGCTTCTGCTTCTAGACCTTCGGCTTGGCCTCATCTCGGTCGCGATCTTCCCCGTTATGATTGGGGTCTGCGTCCACTTCAGTGAGCGCCTGCGCGTCGCATACCGCGAGGCGCGGAGCCGACTTTCCGCCCTCAACGCGTTTCTTGCTGAAAACCTCATGGGGATGAAGGTGGTGAACCTTTTCAATCGCCAAGGTGAGCACCAGAAGCGTTTCGAGAAGGTCAATCAGTGGTACGCCGAAGCGCAGACTGGGACCGTCCGCGTCTTCGCTTACTTTCAGCCGGCGATCAGCTGGGCCTCGGGCATCGCCATGGCGCTCCTGATCTGGTACGGCGGAATCGCCACTCGATCAGGCGCGATTAAGCTCGGAGTGCTCGTCGCCTTCTTCTCCTACGTGCTCTCTCTCTTTCAGCCGATGCGCGAGATCGCCGACAAGTGGAATGTCTTTCTCTCGGGCATGGCGTCGGCCGAGCGAATCTTCTCGATCCTGAGCTGGCCCGTCGAGATGCCGGCATCAGCGGTCGAGAGTCCCGCCGACAGGCTCGCCGACGTGAGGGGCCATCTCGTTTTCGAGAACGTCTGGTTCGCGTACGAGGCAGAACGGTGGGTGCTCAAGGACTTCTCGCTCGAAATCCCGGCCGGCGATCGAGTTGGCATCGTCGGCCACACCGGTTCGGGAAAGACTACGCTCATCAGCCTGCTGCTTCGCCTTTATGATCCTCAGAAGGGCAGGATCTTGCTCGATGGCCGTGATTTGCGCGAGTACGATCTGCGATCGCTCCGCGAGATCTTCGGAATGGTCCAGCAAGACGTTTTCCTTTTCTCAGGGACTTCTCGCCACAACATCACTTTCTGGGAAAAAGAGAGCAATGGGCAGCCGCCGTCAGACACTCTCTTCGAGCGTGGCGCGAACCTCTCCATGGGACAGCGTCAGATGCTTGCCTTCGACCGCGCCGTGTACTCCAAGCCGCGCGTGTGGATCCTCGATGAAGCCACCGCCAACATGGACTCCGAGAGCGAGCAGAAGCTCAGCCTTTCGCTGACGGAGGCTTCTCGCGGCGCGACCACGCTAATGATTGCGCACCGGCTCGCAACGGTGCAGGACGCGGATCAGATCATCGTGCTGAACAAGGGCGCGTGCATCGAGCGCGGAACTCACGACGAGCTCGCCCGCCTGGGTGGCCTTTATTCCAGGCTTTTCGAATACCAGCGCGCTGCCGATCAGCGGTTGAGCTCGCCGCTTCCCAGCCAGACCGTGTAATTCAGATCCGGCTCGTCCGCCATGAGCATGACCATGCGGTCTACTCCGAGCGCGATCCCTCCGGACGGCGGTAGGCCTTCCTCGAGCGCGCCGAGTAACCCCTCATCCAGGGGATTGGCGGGAAACTCCGCTCCGTAAACGGTCTCGCGGAGCTTCATGTCCTTCTCAAAGCGGGCGCGCTGCTCCAGCGGATCCGTCAGCTCTTCGAACGCGTTCGCGAGCTCGAGGCCGCCCGCATACACCTCGAATCGCCGGGCCCAGCGCGATCCGTCAGCAAGGTCCTCCTCGATTACTGCGAGCGCGGCCTGCGAGGCAGGATAGTGGGTGACGAAGACGGCGTGGTCAGAGGGAAGGCGGGGTTCGACTTCGTTCAGCCAGATCTTGAAAAAAAGATCATCCCAGTTTTCCTTGTCCGAAGTCGGGTGCCCGAGCCGCGTGCATTCGCGGGCCAGCGAGTCCCGCGCGCTCGACCTGACGAGATCGACGCCGGCCAGGTCTGAGAAGAGCGAGCGCACGGAGAGCCTGGGCCAAGGGGCTTTGACCGAGATCGTCCGGCCCTGAAAAACCAGTTCCGGCTTGCCGTGGATCGCGATCGCGACGGCCTCGAAAAGCTCTTCCGTGTCGATCATGATGTCCTTGTAGCCCGCGTAGGCGCGGTACCATTCGAGGATCGTGAACTCCGGGTGGTGGGTGATCGAGTTGGGCTCGTCGCGAAACGCGGGACCGAGTTGGAAGATTCGCTCGAGTCCTCCGACCAGGAGCCGCTTCATCGCGAACTCCGGGGAAGTCGGGAGAAACAACGAATGACTTGGACGGGGGGAGAGCTCGAACGGGCGGATATGCACTTCCATCCCTGGACAGGGGACCAGGAGCGGCGTGCGGGTCTCGCGGAAGTCGCGCTTCCGGAAAAAGTCGCGAATCGTTGACTCTACCCGGTCGCGGACCGCGATCGCCTTTAACCGGCGCGGTTCCAAGATGCGCTCCTGCCACTGGGTGCTTCGCGTGGGGCTGCGGTTAGGCGTCAGAACCACCAGCTCGCACTTCTCGGCGTCCCATTCGGCAAGATCCCCCGTCTTCGCTTCGGTTGGCGCTTTCAGTTCGACGCGCTGAGCCCCACGTTCATGCCGGAGCAGCGCGTGAGTAGGGGACACTTCGATCAGGCGGCCGCGTAAGGTCATTCTCATGGCCTGACACGGCCGGGCGTCCACGCGCAACTGGATTCAGGCCGATCTGGAAAACTGTCGCAGCCTTGAGGAAGGGTGTCGCGCAAAGCCACACTCATGCACCCGCCTTTACAAAGAAAAACGTAATACATTTATCAGTTTTCAGCTGGCACTTCCGTTGCTTTACTTGTGACCAGGCCGGGCTTCGAGCCCGGCCGAGATTAGAAAACCAGGCCGGGCCTAAAGCCCGGCCCAGATTTCAGTAGGTAGATCAACGGGGCCGCGTTGCCCACAATCCAAGGAGACTGCTTGATATGAAGAAGATTCTCGCCATCGTGTTCATGAGTGCCTTTGCTTTCGCCCAGTTCGCTATCGCCGCTGACCAGCCTGTCGCCGCTAACTCAGCGACCGCTCCGACCTCGGTCAAGAAGTTCAAGAAGAAGAAGAAGGGCCATGGCAAGAAGGGCGCTCACGGAGCGAAGCGGTCTCACAAGAAGAAGCACGACGCGGAAGCCGCTCCAGCTCCGATGGAAGGCGCTGGCGCACCTCCTGCTGAAGCTCCAGCCGGCGGCGCAGCAGCTCCTACGAATCCATAAGGGTTCCTTGCTTCGATCGATCCAAACGCCGGTGAGCTTCCGCTCCCGGCGTTTTTCGTTTCACGTTCTTGATGTGATAGGGTGATGGCCATGCGCAGACGGCTCGACCTGCAGGCGAAGATCAGTCTCGTGCTCGTGGCGGTCATTCTGCCCACGTTCCTGATCGTCACCGTCGCAGAGAACAAATTCACCCAGCCGATCCTCGAAGAGGAGATGCGGCAGGTGGGGATCACCTCCGGCAAGACCTTGGCCGCCGAGATCGTGAGCGCGCGCTTGCTCAGCCTCCCCAATCCCACTCCCGCCGTCGAGAGTTCGCTGCAGGAGTTTCTTTACTCCCAGCCCAATATCACGCGCATCGATGTCTTCTCGAGAGATCCGGCGGTACCTGGCCGGCTTCGCGTGGTGGCGAGCAATGTCGAGGAAGACCCGCTCGTGATGGCCCAGCCGCCGATCGCGGTCGAAGCGGTGACGAGCGAGTTTCGAACGGACGAAGGCGGGGCGGGCTTCTGGGACATCTATGTTCCGATCGAGCAGCGGGGACGTGAGCCGAGGAGCCAGCGCAAGCTCCTGGGTGCCGTCCATGTCGAGGTCTCGCTCAAAGTCGTTGACCGCATCCTCGGCACGCTTTGGAAGACCACCGCCACAGCCGCTGCGCTCAGCGTCGTCGCGCTCATCTTTGTGCTGAGCTACTTCCTCCGAAAGACTATCCTGAACGATCGCAAGCTCAGGCAGGCCGAGTCGCAAAACCTCCAGCTCACCGAGCAGCTTCACGAAGCCGAGAGGCAGCTCATGAACACGGAAAAGCTCGCCGTCATGGGGCAACTCACTGCGAGCTTCGCTCACGAGATCGGCACACCGTTGAATGCGATCGGGGGGCATCTACAGCTGCTTCACGATGAAATCTCCGCTCCTCCCATGCCGGTTCCGCCCGCGTCTTTCAAAGAGCGCTTTGGAATCATCGATGGGCAGCTCTCCAAGATCGAGCAGATCGTAAAGGGCTTCCTGCAGACGACGGCCAAGCCTCAGTCGCAGAAGCAGCTCGTGGACCTCAATCAAGTAGCAGAGAAAACGCTCGGTATCGTACGCCCTCGGCTCGAGTCGCTCGGCGTGGAAGTGCGCCGCGACCTCGACCGCGGGCTCGGCCCGCTACGGCTCGTGCCGCTTGATGTCGAACAGATCCTGCTCAACTTGCTGAACAACTCGCTCGATAGTATGCAGTCCAAGGACAAGGGACCGCGCATTCTCGAGATTTCAACCGGCATCGGCCATGCCAAGTCCCTTGGCATCGAGCGCGCCGAGATCTCTGTTTACGATACGGGCAGCGGCATCAGCAAGGCCGACCTCCCCAAGGTGCTGAAGCCGTTTTTCACGACCAAACCGCACGGGAAGGGTACCGGGCTCGGTCTCACGATCTGTCAGGAACTCGCCCAGAAGTACGGCGGCTCCCTGGATGTCAACTCAAAGGAAGGCGAGTGGACCCGCGTCTCGGTGCGGATCCCTTATCGGGCGAATACATGACGACTGAACAGATCCGGATACTGGTGGTGGACGACGACGAAGTGACCCGCGGACTCTTGCGCGAGGTTTTCGCCAAGCAAGGCTACCTCACGCAGCTTGCCGCGAGCGGCGAGGAGGCGGTCAGGCTTCTGAAGAAAGAGCGCTTCCCGGTGGTAGTCTCGGATATCCGGATGCTCGAGCTCGACGGAATGGCCGTGCTGCGCGAAGCGAGAAAATCCGATCCGAGCTGCTCAGTGATCCTGATGACCGGGTTCGGCAGCATGGACGGCGCAATCGGCGCCATCCAAGAGGGCGCCTTCGACTACATCAGCAAGCCTTTCAAGATCGACGACCTGAAGTCCGTCGTCGCACGCGCGATCAAGCAGTTCGAGGCGCGCGCGTCCAAGCCCGGTGCCCCCGCCGGCAGGCTCGACGTCGCCTCGGCCAAGGGGCTGATCGGTCGCTCGCCCAAGATCGTAGAGGTCTACAAGACTCTCGCGCGCGCAGCGCTTTCCTCGTCGAACGTGCTCGTGACGGGAGAGAGTGGCACTGGCAAGGAGCTCGTCGCGAAGGCGGTGCACGAGAACAGCGCCCGGAAGAAGAAGAAGTTCGTCGCGGTCAATTGCGGTGCCTTGGCCGAAAACCTGCTCGAGAGCGAGCTCTTTGGGCACGTCAAAGGCTCGTTCACTGGGGCGGTAGCCGACAAGCGCGGCCTCTTCGAGGAGGCCAACGGCGGCACGCTCTTTCTGGACGAGATCGGCGACATCACGCCAGCGCTTCAGATCAAGCTCCTCCGCATGCTGCAGGAGAGCGAGTTCAAGCCGGTGGGCGCGTCTGAGAGCCGCAAGTCCGATGTGCGCGTGATCGCTGCGACTCATCAGGACCTCGAGGCGCTCGTGAAGTTGGGGCGCTTTCGCGAGGACCTGTTCTACCGCCTCAAAGTCATCTCGATCGAGCTGCCTCCGCTTCGAGAGCGCATGGAGGACCTACCAGATCTCGTGGGCCATTTCGTCGGACGTTTCGCCGAGAAGAACAAGAAGGCCGTCTCGCACGTTTCGGACGAGGCGATGGCGCTACTCGGAGCATACAGCTGGCCAGGAAATATCCGCGAGCTCGAGCATGCGATCGAGCGCGCGATCGCGATGACGAGCACCACTGTGCTCTTTCCCGAGGATTTCCCGCCCGAGATCAGCCGCAAGCCCGCGATTCCGGTCGAAGCTCAACCCGGTTCAGCCGCAGCCTCTCTCGAGGAGCTCGAAAAACTGCACATCATCAAGGTCCTTCAAGAAGTGAACTACAACAAGTCGAAAGCCTCGGAAATCCTGGGAATCGATCGCGCCACACTTTACCGCAAGGCCCAGCGGTACGGGATCGAGCTCAAGCGGTGAGCTCGCGGGAGGAGTTAAGCGGGCGGCTGGTTCGCGCGCTCGCGCTCGAGCTGCCTTATCCCGAGCGTCCCCCGCTGCAGCAAGGCCGGCGCGCCGGCGTTCTCGTGCTCTTCGCGCTCGCGGGCGACGGGGAGCCCTGGATCCTGTTCACGCGCCGGACTCATACGGTCGAGACGCACAAGGGTCAGATCGCCTTTCCTGGGGGCGGCTTCGAGTACGTGGACCGCGACGAGAAAGATACCGCTTTGCGCGAGACCGAGGAGGAAATGGGAATCCCGCGCGAGGATGTCGAGGTCCTGGGCGTCCTGCCGCCACTTTGGAC
Source organism: Oligoflexia bacterium (assembly GCA_043757905.1). Lineage (GTDB taxonomy): Bacteria > Bdellovibrionota > UBA1018 > UBA1018 > UBA1018 > JAYVOO01. The sequence continues at coordinate 6,195 of JAYVOO010000505.1, read as the reverse complement.
GGTCACGGACTTCTGGGTGACACCTGCGGTGGCGATTCACTCTAGATCGCTTCCAGAGATCACCCTTCACATCAATCCGGACGAGATCGACATCGCGTTCTGGGTGAGTCTCGCCGAGCTCCGCATGCCCGAGGTCTACTCACTTGAGCACCGGCAGTACAACAAGATCCTCTACCCGATCCATAGTTATCAGATCCGCGAGCACCGGATCTGGGGCGCGACCGGCTCGATGGTGAAGAACTTGCTCGATCGCATCCAAGCTTTGGGGTAAAGCTAGAGCATGAAAATGAAAACCTCGCTCACCTCCGTTATCACCCTGACGTTCTCCCTATGCGCGGGCTTAACGCTCGCGACCCCGGCCGCTCGGGGCGACGCGACCACCGGAAAACTCAAGATTCAGCGCGTGGACACCCGCGCGCATACCCCCGCCCGCTCGAGTGGCGGCTCATCGGACACGGCCGGAAATGAATCGGGTGCATGGAAAGGCGAGCCGGAGCCAAGCCACTTCAGCATCGGAGCCCTTGGCGGCCTTGGCCTGATCAATTCCACTGGCGGTTTCTCCCTCATTCCCACGGCCAGCATGAAGGTCGCGGATCACGGTTGGCTGAATGACGTCAATGACGCCGTCTCCCTCGAAGCAGAGTTCGGCCCGCTTTTTTCGGTCGGCGCGACGGTTCTCTACTACAGCGCTCAGCTGCGCTGGGATTTCCAGTACGATAAGAATTGGATCCTCTATGCCATCGGCGGCGTGGGTGGCTTCAGTGCACCAGAATCTTTCGGCGGCTTCGAGATCTTCCCTCGCTTCGGCATTGGTGCGATGTACGACTTCCACATTCCGGTTATTTTTCGGTTTGAGCTCAGCCATGAGCTCATCGCGCTCGGCGTGAACGTTCCGCTGTTCTGAGCTTTTCGGGTTCAGCTCGTCCCAGGTGCGCGGGATCCAAAGAGTCAGAGGAGCGGAACGGTCACGCCCATTGACTTCTTCCCTGGGGATCCGGGGGCGACTTTGAGCGCCTGCGCTAGGGCTTTCTCCGGTTGAGACCGATGATTCATTTTGCGGGAATTGAATGGGCCGACATCAGTTTTCTGAGTGCGTCGAAGATTAGTTTCAGTTTCTGATCATGAATTCCGAATCTGGATTCGAGTTCTTTCAGTTTTGTTGCGAACTCCTCGATTGAAAGCAGGATTCTGCGCATCTGAGAATACGCTCGCATGATGGTTATATTCACGGCGATCGCACGGTCGCTGCTGAGTACTGAAGAGAGCATTGCGATGCCATGCTCAGAGAACGCGAGCGGCGGAATGCGGCTTCCACCCCAAGTAGATCTTGAGGTCGCAGATTGCGACTTCAAGTGGATAAGATCCGATTCTAAAAGGGGAAACATGAAGTCGGAAGGGAAGCGTTTCTTGTTACGTTTGCCCTGCTCTTTCAGACGCTTTGTTGAAATTTGATAAAGGTCTGCCAGATCATAATCCAGCATCACTCGTTCACCCTGCGCCTTACAGCACTATCCATTCCGACCCCATTCCCCAGACTTGATTCCCCGCCCTCCCGCTTGCCAAAAAAAGCACAAAAAAAGGGGAGCTCTTTCGAGCTCCCCTTTTAGTCAACTGCGAGAAACAGTTGGTATGTAGCTAGCTAGACGAACGCGGACTTCGACTTACCAGGTGTAAGTGAAATTAGCGGCAGTCAGGAGGCCTGAACCCATACCGAGGGTCTGAGCATCCGTGGTGGCTGCCGTTTCATTAGGAGACGTCGGGTTATTTCCAAGCGCGAACTCCAGGTTCGCGTTCTTGTTGAAATGCACCGTTGCGCCCATACGGCCCGTGGTGTTGTCGGCAACCGTCGAGTTGCCGGCATAGCGATCGACCAAGCGGTAGCCGAGGCCTCCGCGGATGGTCAACCAGCTGAGTGCGTCGCCTTCAAGTGAGAAGTCGATTGGCAGCAAGTCGTGCGTGTTCTTGGTGTCGGCAAGAGTGTTCTTGTCGGTCACGTTGAAGTAAGCAATCGCGTAGTTCATGCGAACGCCTTCAGCGAGCTTCGTGCTGCGGCCAATGCCGCCGCCGATGGACATTTCGCTCTGGTCGACGACCGCGAGCGTGTCGCTCTTCTGAGACGTACGCTTGATCGCGACGTACGGGGTCCATTCACCGAAGTGGTACTTGAAACCACCGCGCCACCAGGAGCGGCTGGTATCAAGGCCTTCCTTCGCGACCGGAGCGATCGTGAAGAATGGGTCGAAGCCGGCAATTTCAGCACCAAGAGACAGCGCGACGTACGAAGAGTCGCCGCCGGCCTGATGGTTCGCTGCGTACGTCAGGCCGAGACCCCACTTCACGCCGGCATCGCCGCCGAAGAAGAGCTCGATCGGACGAATCGGAGCGATCGTGTAGGCTGTCGGGACACCGGCTGGTGTTCCTGCCGTCGTGTCTGAAACTACCGCGTTGCCGCGATTCAGATACAGACCGAAGTTAAAGGCGCCCATTGCGGCCACGAAGCCACCTTGAGCTCTGACGCCTGTGGTTCCACCGGAACGTTCGATGATCGCCCAGTTCTTGAAGTCATTGATGTAGGCGGGATTGTAGAACATGTTGTACGCGTCGTCATAGTAGAGTGATCCACCGTTGAGGACTGCGCCGGCTTCACCGGTTCCATTGACAATTTCAGTTGCACGGGAAGCGAACGCGTTCGACCCGACCATCATTCCCAGCGCCATCAGGCTAACCAGGATCTTTTGATTACTCATGAGTATCCCTCCAAATGTTGGTACTACTTTGACAGTTTCTCGCAGTCGCTCCCCCGGCCTCGAATACACACCTGCGCCTAACACTTCAAACGCGGTGTAGCGCGAGGATGGGGAACCAATTCCACCATCTCTCGCTCGCAGCCGGCAGTCCTACCAAACCTGTCTCAGGCTGAGAGCGTACTTCTTAAAACTAAACTTCTTTTGTCAGAGAAAAAGCGAATGCTTACGTTTAAGCTGCTCCCCTTTTTCAGTAGTGTCAACAGATAAACTGGACACTAGATGTGGGCCACGCAGCGTGTTTATCCACTGTGCTGAAACAGAGCAACATATGCTCCACCAATCAATCCGGCCTGATTGTTCAGTGCAGAGACTTTGAGCTTCGGCACCATCTTATCGGCAGGCGAGCTCCACCGGAGCAAATGCTTCAAGTGACTCAAGGTCGACGGGAGAAACAAGTCGTGCGCTTGCGCGAAGCTTCCCGTGAAAACAACCATCTCCGGGTAGTACATGCGGATATAGTTAGAAATGGCTATGGCCATAAGCTGCGCGTATTCCTCGAATGCAGCGAGCGCCCGTGGATCCCGTTTGCGTGCGAGCTCTGCGATGTCTTGCGCAGACAGGTTTGCGTTACCGAAGCGCGCCCGTGCGCGACGTGCGAAGCTGCGGCCCGAGAGAAATGCTTCGGCGCAACCCAAGTTCCCACATCCGCAGGGCGCGGAAGAGTCGTTCTGGTGAATGATCATGTGGCCGGCTTCAGGATGGAAACCTCGGCCACCTCGCACGAGTTTTCCGTTGGCGATGATTCCAGTTCCCAATCCCGTACCTAATGTCAGGATCATGACATTGTCTTGCCCGCGAGCGGCTCCGATCCAACGCTCGGCAAGCACAGCCGCGGCCGCGTCGTTTTCGAGAGAGACAGGGCGCTTGAGCTTTGTCGACAAAAGCTTGGCGATCGGGACCCTGCCCCAGCGGCCTTTCTTGCTCGCGAAGTTCGTGGGATCGAGCAAGGTGCCGGTGGAGGAGTCCAGCGGGCCCGCGGAAGCGATGCCCACTCGTTGAATCTTGGGATATTCGGCGATCAGGGATTGGCCAAGCATGGCGAGCTGCTGGATCACGGCGGCCTTGCCTTGCTCGATTGCCACGGGCACGCGGATCTCCTCCAGGACATGTCCCTTGGAATCGACCACGCCGACTGCGACTTTTGTGCCGCCCAGGTCATAGGCAAGAACGGGATATTTAGAAAGAAGTTTGCTGCGTGGGGCTTTCTGACTCATGGAGGTGCATGTACCATATAATAATGGAAAGCCGAGTAGGAAACCGTCCCGTCGCAAGCGCGCGCCCGCGCACGTTGTCCAGTAATAAGCCCGCTTCCGGCAAGGGAGGCGGCAAGAGCGTACTCATTGAAGTGCTGAGCATCATGGTCTTCTCGCTCAGCATCTTCACCTTTCTCGCGCTCGTGACCTACAACCCGACCGACGCCTCGCTCTTCAGCAGTGCGCGTGGGCTTCCGGTGAACGCCTGCGGTAGAGTGGGTGCCTCGCTCTCCGCGCTCGCCCTTCAATGTTTCGGGCTGGGCGCCTTCCTGATTCCCGCCGCTCTCTTTTTTGTTTCTGCGACTATTCACAAGCGTGAAGGGTCCGTGCGGTTTCTCGGCACGCTCGGAGGTATGACTGTCGCAGTCATGTCGTTCACCGTCTTCCTGACATTGCAGTGGAAGTACTGGCCTTACGCGGGCTCGCTCCTTCTAACGGGCGGAGCGTTCGGAGCCTGGGTCGCTGAGCGCCTCGTGCGAGATCTCAATCCGGTCGGATCCTCGATCGTCTCGCTCGTCATGTTCTGCCTGGCGATCGTGCTATCGACTCCGATTAGTGTGGCGCAGTTCGGCGCCAACACCCTCCGGTTCTTGGGAGCCTGGAGCTGGCGTCTGGCCCGCATCGTTTCGACCTACTTCATCTATGTGGGCGGGCTTCTCGCGATGCGCTCGGCGCACGCTGCCGGCGACATCATCCAACGGCTCATCGAAGGCGCGATTCGCCGCGCGAAGATGCGTGCCGAGGCCGTGCGCCAGGACGCGGTCGCCGCCGCAGCCGCGGCGAAAACCGCGAAAACAATCGAAGTCGGAGTCGAAGGCCAGAAGCGCCTCGCCGAAAACGGATCCGAAACCGAAACTGAAACTGAAACGGAGACCGACACCGGTAACGACACCGACGCACTGATCTCCGCAGGATCAAAAGGGGTGCCGATCCTTGAGCGCCAGCCGGTCCTCGGGAGCACCCTTTCCTCCGACGCTCCGAATATTCTCGACGACGAGATGTTAGGCCGACCCCAGCAGGGACGTCTCGCGCTTCCTACCCCGCAGCCCGCAATCATCCCGCGCGATCTGACCGAAGCCAAAGACATTGACAAGGCTAGCGCCGCCACCAAGGCTGTCGCGAAATTAAGTCGCGCCGCCGCCCGCCTCAAGGGCGGAAACTGGAAGTTGCCTCCAACAGACTTTCTACGCAAGCCGCCGAAGATCGAAGCCACACACGAGCGCGACCGCGAGAAGCTGCTCGCGAACTCCAAGATCCTGGTGCAGAAGTTCGCCGACTTCGGCATCGACGGCGAAGTGACTGCGGTTCGCCCTGGCCCCGTCATCACGCTTTACGAATTCAAGCCAGGCCCGGGCGTGAAGGTTTCCCGAATCGCAGCGCTGGCCGACGACCTTTCGATGGCGCTCTCGGCTCAGAGCGTCCGCATTCTCGCGCCGCTTCCGGGAAAGTCCGTGGTTGGCATCGAGATCCCGAGCGAGGTGCGCGAGACGGTCTATATGCGCGAATTCATCCAGCACCCGGATTTCTACGGCACCAAGCACGCCATCCCGGTCGTCATGGGCAAGGACATCGGCGGTCAGACCTATCTCTCGGATATGGCTCGCATGCCGCATCTCCTTTGCGCTGGCCAGACGGGCGCAGGCAAGTCCGTCTTCATGAACGGCCTGATCTGCTCGCTCTTCTATCGCTTCACGCCGGACGAGCTCCGGATGATCCTCGTTGACCCGAAGTTCATCGAGTTCCGCGCTTATCAGGACATGCCTCATCTCTTGCTCCCGGTCGTCGACGACCCGAAGCAGGCCGCGACCGCATTGAAATGGGCCGTCCGCGATATGGAGCGGCGCTACCGGATCCTAGCCAAGATGGGCGCGAGGAATCTCGCTGCCTACAATCAAAAAGTCGACGAGATGGGCGCCGACGTCGTGGCCGATCTGCTCATGGCCGAGGACGACCAGCACGACTCGAACGGAAGCGCGGGCACGAATACCTCGATCACCGGAGGGGATTGGATGCAAGCCTTCGAGCCCGATGAGTCCGGCGCTCCTCGGATCGGCAAGCTCCCGTACATCGTCATCATCATCGACGAATTGGCGGATCTCATGATGATCGCCAAGAAAGAAGTCGAGATCTCAATC
>JAYVOO010000504.1:0-3900 GCA_043757905.1 Oligoflexia bacterium | reverse complement strand
CGGTTCAGCGGGTAGATGAAGCCGAGGAGCGGATTCCGCGGAATCTCGGCAGCCGAGAGGAGCCCTGCCTCTCCCTGTACTGCGTCGAGATCGGGCTCATAAGCGGTTCCGAAGAGCCGGTCCCACTGTGGGAAGAACGCGGAGAAATTCTGACCATGGGGATAAACCGAGTCCTTTAGGTGATGGCCAAAGTGGAAGGACGGCGAGAAGAGGTGGCGCGTGTGGAGCATGCGCGGAAAGCGCACGTTGGCGTGCACGAAATAGCCACGCACACTGTAAAGCAAGGTTAGGGAATCCAGCGTGGCGTTGTCGAAGCCCATGAAGCGCATGGGCACGACGCAAACAAAGAGCATGAAAATGTTTTCAAGCCAGCCGCTTCGGTCGGCCGAAAGGGCGGTTAGTTCGGTCGAAGTATGATGCACTTTGTGGATATGCCAGAGCGGCGCGATCGCGTGCATCGAGCGGTGGTACCAGTAAGATAGAAAGTCCATCACGACGAGACCGACGAGAAAGCTCGGCCAGCATGGTGCACGGAGCGCCGTGGGCAGGAGTGGAAAGGGGCTGTTAAAAGTCTCAAGTAGCGAGAGGCGCAGCACCGAGGCCATTCGCCAGCCGACCTCGGCCGTTAGGAAACGGTAGATCAGGTCGGTGAAAAGCCCCTTGCGCAGTGCTTTGTAGCCGCGCCTGGGGAAGACGACCTCGAGGAACGAGAGCGCGAGCAGGCTGCCTACGATGATTTTTTCTGGGCTCAAATCCATGAATTAGTAATTAATTTTAATGTATTAAAGATAGACGGACAAGCGTCAAGCCGCTGGCGGGAAGCCGCTCGAGCATCCGGATTTAGGCCGCCACATGCCATCAAGGATTCGACCGTGGCCGACGATAAAGCAGGGATGAGTGGCCTGGCCCGACGACAGCATGCGGAAGCCTCGGGGCAAGGCGACGGACAGGCGCCCGGTCCGGCCCGCGGCATGGCGACCATCCCGCGCTCGTTCTTACTCTGGATTTACGCGATTGTGCCGCTCGCCCTAGCCGTCGCATTCGCAGACGCGTTGTTTTTTGGGGGGGCACTGCGCACTCGGCTTCCGGAGCGCCCCGAGGAGATTCTCTGGTACACGCTGCTTTTCGGGCTTCCTCATATCGCGGCCAGCGCGGCTACTTTCGCCGACCGCGAGTACTTGGCGCACTACGCGAAGCGCCTCGCTTTTCCCGGGCTGCCCCTCGTCGCGCTCGCCTTCGGGCTGCCGCGGTGGATGGGTGAAGGGCGCGCGGACGTCCTGATCTCGGCCTGGACGATCTCGCATACCCTAGGTCAGCAGTTCGGGCTCACGCGCACCCTCTCGGGCGCTCCCGATGGTCTGAGCAGGGTCTGGAAAAATTTGGGAACCACAATCGGAGTCCTGTCGTTTCTTTCGGTGTTTGCGATGGATCCCATTTCGGTTCTCGCCGGCCCGGCATTTCTCGTGGCCCTCGCCGCCTCGTTCGTGGTCTTCGCTTGGCTCGGGGCCGTGATTCATTGGCGGTCGAACAGCCGGGTCGGCCGCTCTTACGCTCTGGCGAACGTCATCTGGCTCGGTGCCGCGTGCGGGCTACTCGCGACTGGTTACGGCTTCTTCGCGATCGTCGTCTACCGATTCGTCCACGAGCTGACCGCCTTTTTGTTCTACTCGGTCCACAACCGCAATCGGAACTCGGTGGCCGCCCGGAAGCGCCTGCCGACATGGGTCACTACTCCGCTCGCGGGAATCCTGCTCGCCTTACCCCTTACTCTGCTGAAAGCTCATGCCTGGATGCCCGAGGCCATCACTTCGCTTGCATTCCTTCACTTCTATTTCGAGGGTTTTATTTGGAAAAGGGAAGGGCTTCACCGTCGCGCGGTCGCGCTCTCTTAGGCGTCATGATTTTGTCTCCTGATTTTGTGTAGTTTGCCACCCCAAAGGGGTGAGACAATTCCTCCGGATGCGAAGCCGAACCCAATGAGCAGTCTCACCGCCCAAACGGGGCTCGCGGCGCCGTCATCCCCAGTCGCCACTCGGTCCGCCGCGATTATTCCCGGGCTGGATTGGCTTCGGGTCTTCGCGATGTTCGTCGTGGTCATGCACCACCATCCGCTGTCGCCCTTGATTCCCGTGCTCCGCTCGACACTGCACTCAACGTGGCTTTTCATGGATCTTTTCTTCGTCATGAGCGGCTACATGATCACCCGGCGTTTTTTGCATCCTTACCTGCAGACTGGCACCGAGCCTTCGCTCCGCAGGTTCTTCATCCGGCGCCTCTTCCGGATCCAGCCGCTCTACCTGGCGGCCCTCGTCCTCTACTCGGTCTTCTCGCCACACGGACGCATCGTGCCGGTTTGGCAGCTTCTTTTACTCGTGCAGAACTACGGCCTCGATCCGGAGGGATTCTATCCGGTCTCCTGGAGTCTGTGCGTGGAAGAGCACTTTTATTGGATTCTCCCTCTTCTCACGATCGCGCTGATCCGGTTCCGGAAGACCCGGCTCACACCCTGGATACTGGGCGGGCTCGTGATCGCGGGCGCATTCTGGCGTTGGTCGGCCTGGCACTCGATTCCCTTCACTCCCGGTATGGACGAGTCGGCTCGGCTTGCGATGCAGTGGAAGCAGATCTACGTTCCGACCCATCTCCGACTGGACGGAATTCTTATGGGCGTGGCGCTCGCCCTCATTCAGGGCGCGGCACCTAGGATCTGGAACTGGGGTCTCGAGCGCGCTGTTCGAGTCTTCTGGGCGGGAATGGCTCTCGCATTCTCGGCGGTCTACCTCTGCCCGGACCGCTCCTCGCTGATCAGTTCGGTCCTCGCGTTCCCGTTGAGCTCGCTCGGTTTCGCGCTGATCGTGTGGGCGGCTACCCGGCCAGGCCTTGCGCCCTTTAAGTACTCCTCCCGCTTGCTGACCTACCTTTCCAATCTCACCTACGCGGTTTATCTCGTCCATTTTCTCGTGCTCGATCTCATGGAGCCCGCGCTCTTGAGGGCTGGCGCGGCGATTGGGGCATTCCCGGCGTTCCTTCTTTCGATTCCGCTCGTGCTGCTCGCCGGCGCAATCCTGCATCACGCGATCGAGCGCCCGTTTCTGCGACTTCGCGATCGCTACTGTTGACCATGCACGCCTGGCGAGCCGCTATTGGTTCAATGACGGCCGGATCTCGCCAGTCTTGAGGCGTGCTGCGACTCCTAGCGGATCGGCGCCGGCTTCTGCGGCGGCTTCAAGCGTGAATGCAGCCAGCCCCGCGCGCGCGCGGCTCGCGGCCAGTTTCGGCAAGTAGCGGACCCCGAGCTCATAGACCGACGCCACTTCGTCGTAATAGTTCAGGCTTCGCGAGCCGGTGGAGACGAGCGAGCGTGCGAAATAGCCCTCCGAGCGCAGCCTCTCGACTTCGATCGGATTCCTTACGGCATTAGCGATCGTGATGAGGAGATAGGCGCTCGAACCGATCGCCGACAGCCAGGGGAGCAGCCTTTCCGGACTGCCGCGCGCGAACCGCTCGAGCTTGCCAAGCCCAAAGCCCGCCAGAAATAGAAGCGGCGCGAGCAACGCCAGGTTGGCGAGACTCGAGTCGGAGGACCATCGCTCCCGAACCGTCGCGACTGCGCCAACCGCGACCGAGAGCAAGCGCTCGGGCGAGGGCCACCCCGCCGTGACGAGACCTTTGTCCTGAAAAACTCCGATGTGGATCCAGTTAACGAGGGCGCAGGCCAAAAGCGCGACGGCGGCGACCTGGCGCCGGCGCCCTGTGTCCGGGTGCCCAGGCGCGAGGAAATCGAGCAGGATCACCGAGAACGCGGGCAGGAGAAAGAGGTAGTGCCGTGCGATCAATTCGTCCGGGTAAGTCGGGATGCCGCCGAAGCTTGTGATCATCGTGAGCAATAGAAACACGACC
>JAYVOO010000503.1:0-3918 GCA_043757905.1 Oligoflexia bacterium | reverse complement strand
GCGCGAGCTTGCCTTTCACGTTGGCTTCGCCTTCGGTCTGGTAAAAGAGGACCTCGCTCGACTGGCGGTCGTAGACGCCGCGAAAGCGGTCGCCGCTGCCGATCGGCCAAGTCATCGGGCACGAGCGAATGCCGAGCACCTTCTCGAGCTCATCCAGAAGGTCGAGTGGCTCGCGGCCGGGACGGTCCATCTTGTTGATGAACGTGAAGATGGGGATGCCGCGCATCTTGCAGACCTCGAAGAGCTTGCGCGTCTGAGGTTCGACGCCTTTGGCGGCGTCGATGAGCATGACGGCGGCGTCGGCGGCGGTCAGTGTGCGGTAGGTGTCCTCGGAGAAGTCCTTGTGACCCGGCGTATCGAGCAGGTTGATTTGGTAGCCCTGATATTCGAATTGGAGCACGGAAGAACTGATCGAGATTCCGCGCTGGCGCTCGATCTCCATCCAGTCAGAAGTGGTATTGCGCTGATTGGCTTTCGCGCGCACGGCACCGGCCAAGTGAATCGCTCCGCCATAGAGCAAGAGTTTCTCGGTGAGCGTCGTCTTGCCTGCGTCGGGGTGGGAGATGATTGCGAAGGTGCGCCGGCGCAAGACTTCACGCTCGAGAGGATTAGCGGAAGTGGGCGGCGGTGGAATGATCTGCGAGCTCATGAAGCCAAAGTGCTAACCTAATTCGACGATCCGCGCAAGACGGCTCAGTTCAGGTCGGCCGCCGTCGAATGGAAGATACTGCCATCGATCTTGCGGATCTCGAAGATCACATTCGGTGTTGGTGACCCGGCTTTGAATTGGATCCGGATCGTACCGAAGTTCATGTCCTCGAGGATCGGGCTGACTAGATTCGTCTGGCCGTTGTACTTGTCGAAATGCGTGAGGCCGCTCGAGGTGAAGTCGTAAAGCCATTTCTGGCCCGAGGCCGCGTTCGCGAGCGGCACGCGGGAGATGCCCGCCCAATGGGTATCTCCGCTGATGATGACGACTGGCGGCACTGAGGTCGCTAGCAGCTTGAAGAGGCGCTCGCGCTCGGTGGGATATTTGTCCCATCCGTCGTTATCGCTCACGTCGGCTACGCACTGGCTGCTCGATCCGATCAGGATGAGTTCGGCCTTGCCGGGCTCGGCGATTTCGCGCTCGAACCATTTCCACTGCGCCTCGCCCACGAGCTGGCCGTCTGGCGTCGTGATATCGCGAAAGTACCGTAGGTCGAGCAGGATGATCTTGATCCATCGCCCATTTTGCTCGAAAACGTTGGTGTGGTAGATGCCTGCCTGCGCGCGCAGGGGATCCGTCACCGGGATGTCGAAGAAGTCGAGCATCTGCTGCTGGGTCTCGTCCTTGATGGGTAGTTCCGCGCCCGCGTCGTTCAGGCCGAAGTCGTGATCGTCCCAGGTCCCGATGATCGGCGTCTTCAGCTTGAAGGGGATATAGTGCTGGTTATACGTCACCATATTGTAGCTGAGCTGTCTCAGATCTTTTGAGATGCCGTCGGAGTAAATGTTGTCGCCCAGCCAGATCCAGAGTTGCGGATCGAGAGCGGAGATGGCAGCCCAATGCTTGCCCTCGTCCCATTGGCGGTTGCAGGAGCCAAACGCGATGAACATGTCAGCATCGGTGTTGGCTTTGGGGGTGGGGGCTATTGAAGGATGGGGAGCGCCGAACGCAGCCAAAGCCGGATTCGCTTTCAGTCCGAGCGCTGCAGCGCCCGCGCATAGAGACGCGAGGAAACCTCGCCGGTTCACCTGTTTGTTCGAGCCCATTCATCCCCCTCGGCGCGAGAGTTACAGTCCCCGCGACGGCCCCAACATAAAGGGATGAAATGCCGATTCCAACTCAAATCGTACTGGCTGACAGGACCCTGAAGAAGAGCCAGGGCTTTCAACCGTTTCGGTGTTAAACGCCACCCGTGACGGAGACTGGAGCCTCGGAGGTGTCCACAAAAGCGCCGCCCAAGGGCGATTCGGGCTGCTGGGTGCTGCTGGTCTTCTTAGGTGCCGCGCCATTGATTTTCTGGATCAACTTCCCGAACGCCGTGTCGAGATCCTGGTTGATCTTGTTCAGCTCCGCCTCAGAATATGGCTTGATGAGGGCCGGGGGCTTCAGGGCTTTGATCTGCGCCTTGACTCCTTCAAGCTTCAAGGAGGCGGTAGCGATCCTGGCATCGACGTCCTCGCCCTTACCGGCGGCGAGGTCATCTCTCCACTTCGCGAAATGTGCAGCCAAGTCACCGAACCCCAGCTCGAGCTTCTTGATGTCGGCATTAGAATCGGCGGTCTTCATGCTCTGCGTGAATTCATTCCAGCTCGAGGATCCACCCGCTTTCATGAGCCAGGTGGGCGACTTGCCGAGCACCGACGCCACCGTATCGTAGGCGCCAAGCGCAAATCGAACCTGACCGTAGAGCGCCTTGTAGGATGCGTTGGGCACGTTCTGCTCCTTCACCCAATGCTGTTCGTCCGAGTACGCGAATGCGCGGTCCCCCGCGAGGACATTGACTGCGAGGGAGAGAGTGAGCAGAAGCGCGAATCCGGATTTCTGGGAAGGCATTGCGGAAGACCTCATTCGTAATGCGTCCACCCGGGATGGGCGGCGCGGAAACTTGATTTGTGAATGAGGACTGGAAATGCAATGCCCGTGCACAGCCAAAACCCGAGGGTGCCGGGCGCGAGATCAAGCAGTTACACGGGCGGCGGTGTCCAAAGTTTGGTCAGTCGCGAAGCGCGCGCTTGCGCTAGGCGATCGAAAGATCAGAAAGTGCGGCGGACGAGCGGGCGAACCACCCAGTCCACGAAACGCTCCACCATCCCGCGAGCCTTCATCGTGCGTTGGACGGTGCTGCCGTGGATGGGGGCGAAGAACCGGGCTTCCGTGCGCATCTGGGCTTCCATGAAGTCAGCCATTCGGTTGTCCTTCATACGGAGCATGATCTCGTTGTTGTTAAGCGAAGCCGAGTCCGTCATATTGTCGCTGCCGAGGAATACAAGGTCTTTGCCCAAGCGCGCCCACTTGCGGTGCAGGAAGGTGCGGGAGTCGCGGGCACCTTCTTTGGTCAGGGCCTGTGCCGCGTTGGAATCGAGGCCGAAGACCTGGAGCTTGCCTTTGGCGGCTACAGTCGTCGCAAACATCATCTCGAGTTGCTCGGAGCTGATGGCGTTGGCGACTTGGCCGAGCACCGGGACGGTCTTTTTGAGGGCGGATTCGCCGTTCGTGAAGATGTCTAGCTTCGAGCCGGCGCGAACGGACTCGATGATCGACTTGAGAAGAAGGGGCGGGAACGCGCAGAGGTAGCTTGCGATCGTGCCTTCGCTTGTTTCCAGGATGGCCGTGCTGACGGCCATGACTGTGTCGCTCGCCAGCTCGTTTTCCAGCGGGACCATGTTCTTCTGCAGGCGCTTGCGGCGCTCGCCGAAGCCCATTCCCGGGAATTTCTTTAGCACCTGGGCGATCAGGTCGTTGGAGAAGAGCTGGATCTCCTGCGGATAGAAGACGAAATCATAAGTGCTCGAGGGAAGCTCGCTCGTCGGCATCTTAGCCCATTGGAGAATCTGCTCGTGCAGGGTCGTTTCCTCGGGAGTCTGGATCAAGCCCTTCAGGCGGGCCTTCACCTTGGCGATCGTCTTTTTGGCGGAACCGGCCGCGGGCAGGGCGCTCATGTTCTGCTTGGCGAAATCGAACACGCGGTCGGCGTAGGCCTTGAGATCGTCGCCGATGTAAGGCTTCGTTGGATCAAGCCTGCGGATGTAGGCTGAGGACTCGATCGTCTCCATGGTGAAGCCGGAGTTATTCTTCGTTCCGATCACAATGACTTCGCTGGGCAGGCCACGGTCGAGGATCAGAATTTTCTCGTGGAAGAAGTCGTCGACTCCCAAGCCGAGCTTCATCTTGGTCGTGGGAGAGAGGCGGTAAAGCTCGGGGGCATTTCC
>JAYVOO010000502.1:0-3920 GCA_043757905.1 Oligoflexia bacterium | reverse complement strand
AGATCGAGATCTTGTCGGCGACGCCGTAGAACGTGACTTCATGATCGCCGATCGTCTCACCCATGCGGATGCTGTGGGTCTGCACGCGCTTGGGTTCTTTCGGATTGATCATCTGCTGTAGCGAGAGCGCGGTGCCGCTCGGCTGGTCTTTCTTGTGCTTGTGGTGGGCTTCGACGATCACCGGCTCGTAGCCTAGGCGCGTGAGCAGCGGAGACGCGCGCCGGAGGATCTCATTCAAGATCAGAACGCCGGTCGAGAAGTTCGAGGAGACGAGAACCGGGGTGCGCTCCGCGAGCGACTGGAGTTGGAAGCGCTCTTCGGGGCGCCAGCCCGTGCTCCCGACAACCAGCGCCGGCGGTTCGCCGCGCGTCGAGTGCGTGAGCTCGAGGAACTTCAGCACCGCGGCTGGGGACGAGAAGTCGATCACGACGTCCGCTTTGAGAAGCCCGTGCAGCGGATCGGCGCGGCCCGGGCTTGCGACGAGCTCGGCTTTTTCGCTGTACTGGCTCTCGACGAGCTGACTGACCCATTTGCCCATTCGTCCGGAGCCGCCGAGAATCCCGATCTTCGTTTTCATGGCCGTTTCATCTCAGAGTTTTTTCCCGGGCGCGACGCCGCAGCGCTTGAGCGACGCATCGAGCGTGCGCGTGAGCTCGGCAGACAATGGAACGAGGGGCAGGCGGAGCACGGGCTCGCAGAATCCGGCGAACGCCATCGCGTGCTTGAGTGGCACGGGATTGGAATCGATGAAAAGGTCGCGGAAGAGGGGGTAGAACTTCTGGTGCGTCGCGAGCGCGTCTTGGTGTTTTCCCGCTTCGAAGTCCCTCAGGATCTTAACCATCGCGCGCGGAAAGAGATTGCTCGAGACTGAGACGACTCCGACCGCGCCGATCGAAAGAAGCGGCAGGAAAGTCGCGTCGTCGCCCGAGAGGATGTCGATCGAGCGCCCGGCGACCGACAAGCGATCCAAGACTTCGCTCGTGAACGCGGGATTCGCGGTCGCCTCCTTTAGGGAGCGGATGCGAGGGTGATCGGCCAGTTCGACGACCGTCTGGGCGGCCATGGAGACGCCCGTGCGCCCCGGCACGTTGTAGAGCATGACTTCGCAGGAGACCGCGTCCGCGACCGCGCGGAAGTGCGCTTCCAAACCCGCTTGCGACGGCTTGTTGTAATAAGGAGTGATGAGCAGCACGCCGTGGGCGCCCGCGTCCGAGGCCCAGCGCGAAAGCTCGATTGAGTCGCGCGTGTTGTTCGAGCCCGTGCCCGCGAAGACTTTCGTATTCGACCCTTTCAGCTCGTCGATCGCGAGTTTGAAGAGCGTCTTCTTTTCGTCGACGGTGAGTGTCGGCGTCTCGCCGGTCGTGCCGCAAGGGATGACGCCCGAGATGCCGGCGTCGCGCTGATCGTGGATCAGCTTTCGGAATGCTTCCAGATCAAGCTCGTTCTTGCGGTTGAAAGGCGTGATGAGAGCGGTCCAGATCCCACGCATGCGCAAGTATTAACACACGGCCGGGCGGGTCGCCTAGGGGGATTCGCCGCGGATGAGGTCTTCGAGAGTTTCGCGGCGGCGGATCACGCGGATGACACCGTTCTCGACGAGCACCTCGGCGGGCCGGGGCCTGCTGTTGTAGTTCCCGCTCATCGAGAAACCGTAAGCCCCGGCAGAGAGGATTGCGAGCAAGTCGCCCTTGCCGACGCCCGTGGGCATCTGCCGGTCGTGCGCCAGGCAGTCGCCTGTCTCGCAGACGGGCCCTACGATATCGGCTTTTTTCTTCTTCCCGCGGGTCGCGGCTTTCTCGACCGGTACGATCTCATGGTAGCTGCCGTAAAGCGAAGGTCGCAGGAGGTCGTTCATGGCCGCGTCGACGATGATGAAATCCTTCTGCGCCCGCTCTTTGCGGAAGAGCACCTCCGTGAGGAGCACACCCGAGTTGCCGGCTACCGTGCGGCCCGGCTCGATCAGGATCTTGTAGCGGGCCTTGAGTTTGGACTTTTTGCCGAAGTGCTTCTGGATCATGGCGCAGTACTTGGAGATCTCGGGCGATTTCTCGTTACGGTAGGTGATGCCGATGCCGCCACCCAAGTCCAGGAATGTGAGAGGCTTGCCGGTGGACTTCTCGATCTCGGCCGCAAGTAGCGCCGCGCGCCCGAACGCGTCGTTCAGGGGTGAGAGCGAGAGCAGCTGGCTTCCGATATGGATGCTGATCCCACGCAGTGAGATACCCGAGAGCTGGGCCAGGCGCTTCACGACTTTGAGGATCTCCTTGCGGTCCATGCCGAACTTGTTCTTCTTCAGGCCGGTGGAGATATAAGGATGGGTTTTGGCGTCCACGTCCGGATTGAACCTGAGCGCGACTGGTGCTTGCTTGCCGAGCCTGCGCGCGACCGCATCGAGCTGCTCGAGCTCAGGCACGGACTCGACGTTGAACGAGAAGATTCCGCCCCCTTCGCTCAGGAGCGCGGACTCCATCTCGGCCTCGGTCTTGCCGACGCCCGAGAAGACGATCTTGGAGGAAGCCACGCCCGCCGCCTTCGCGCGAAAGAGTTCGCCACCCGAGACCAAATCCATTCCCGCGCCCGCCTGATGAAGCAACTTCAGGATGGCGAGGTTGGAATTGGACTTCACGGCAAAACAGACGAGATGATCGAGCCCCGCCAGGCCCTTCTGAAGCTCTTCGATCGGCTTCAGGAATGCGCTCGCTGAGTAGACGTACGCGGGGGTCCCGACCTGGGCTGCGATCTGTTCGAGTGAGACGCCGTCGGCCGACATCGTACCATTGCTGTAAGCGAAGGAATCAAGCGGCTTGCTCATCACGGCTCCTTAGTATGGGGATGGGGAAGGCGAGGGGGACGGCACGCTCTGCGGGGCGGCGGCTTTCTTCTTCTTCTTTTTGGATTTGTTGCGCGGGCTTGGGGAGGGCGAGGGTTGGTTGCGCTCGTTCATCGCTGCGTCCATGCGATCGGATTCCTCGGGAGTGGAGGGCAGCGGCGGAAGCGGTGGCCCCTTTAATCCGCAGGAAGCGGTCAGCAGCGAGAGCAGAAGAGCCGGGGCGAGCAAGCGAAGCATTCGCCTAATACCGTAACATAAGGCCTAGGCCAACGATATCGATACCCGCGTCGATGCGAAGATGCCAGCTCGGCCCAATGAGGAAAGTTGCACCCACTCCGAGCGCGGGAACCGCGCCTTGCAGCGTGGCAAGCGCGCTTTCCGACGCGTCCGAATAGCTGAGCACCGTGTGATAGAACGCGCCCGCGTAGGCGAACAGGCCATAAGTCTCTCCGAGTTGGAGCGTGTAGCGAAGCGTGCCGACGGGAGAGAGCACGGTGTAGGAGTCGCCGAGTCCGGTCAGGTTGACGATGCGGTAAAAGAACACCCCGCCTTCCAGTGCGATCGAGTCCTGCACCTTCGCGGTATAGAGGAAGGGGTGCTTGACGAGCGTGCGCGCGTAGCGGAGGCCCACGCCCGTGAAATACGACGTGCGAGTCAGTGGCGGGTGCGCTTCATCGGGCACGCTCGACGAGAGGATCCCGAGCTGCACTGTCAGCCAGTTCGAGTAGTGGTCGAGCGGCTCGATCTCCTCGATCGAGATATCTTCGTCCGAGCCGATGTCGGTGCTCTCTTCCTTCGAGCTCTCAGCGTTCAGCGCGCCGGGCGGGGGTGATGAGCCTGCGTCGAGATCCGGGTCGTAGGCGAGAATGTCCTCGTCGCTGTACTTGGACGAGAATGCCTCGGGAGTGGATTCCAGCTCTTTCAAATCTGCTTTTTGGTCCTCGGTGGGCGGCGGGGCGGCGATATCGGAAAGTTTCTCGACCGCGAGATAGACCTGGCTCGACTGCAGTTCGGTGAAGCTCCCATACGTCCTGACCTTGACCGCCGCGAACTGCGCCTGCTCCGGATAGCTTTTGATAATTCTGAATGC
>JAYVOO010000501.1:0-3926 GCA_043757905.1 Oligoflexia bacterium | reverse complement strand
CGATTGCGTCGCTGACCTTGGCCATCGTGGCCTGGTCGAGCGTGATCTTCCGATCCTGCAGCCGCTGCGTCGCGTGCGCCGAGAACTTCAAGGCCGGTTTGACCTGATTCAGGTCTACCGTCTTCAGCCCGGGCGCGCCCGTTGCCCCAGTCGAGGGGCTCGCTTTTCCTAACGCTCCGTCCAGGGCCTTGTCGAAATCGCCAGGCGCCCCGTCCGGCTTCCTCGGCGCGCGGTCACTCGGGCTTACGCCCGCCTGTCCCGGCAGCGAGGTCACGTTCGGATATAAAAATGGTCCACCACTCATTTGCTTTCACCGCCTCTCGGTTGAGAATTATTTACACTACCTAAGTGTAACTCGGAATCCTGATCTTGCAAGCCGTTCGGGAAGCCCGTCGCTTTTTCTTGTGCTGCGATTTGCGCCGGCTTCGGCGCGGCCTGCGCGACAGCGGCGGTATTCTGGTTGGCGCGCGCGAGCGCTTCCGCAGCGACTGGATCCAACATGCCCGGGTCGATCGTACCGGAGCCCGTGCCCTTCTGGAAAGAGATCAACGAAGGTGCGGCCGATTTCTGCGAAAACGCCGCAGCGGATCCGCCGCCCGCGGCCGCCTGATCCTCGATCCGGATGATGTTCTTCATCGTGACCTTCTGCTGTGAGCGCGCGTCGCCCACGAGGAATACGGGCTCGGTGCCTTCGAAGCTGATGCCAATTACGCGCGACTGGGACTGGCCGGTCGTTGGGATCGACGAGTCGTTCTCGTCCTTCGCTTCGACGCGCAGGATGTAGTTCCCGGCCTTGGCCGGCAAGGTATTGGCCTGGAGGCCGTCCCACGTGAACGTGCCTTCGCCAGACTTTTGCGGCCCGAGATCTTTTTCGAGGATCACTTCGCCGCTCTGGGTGACGACGACCGCTTTCACGGACTTCGCGTCGCGCGGGAGCTGGAAGCCGAGGGCCTCAGTCGTGCCTTCGGTATGCGTGAAGCGGTCGCGATCGATTGTGACCGACTTGCCGATCAGGTTCGTCATGGCCATGCGCTCGAGCGGCTGGTTGCGGTCGCTCATCTTGGCCAAGTTCTGGTTGATGTTCTGGAGCTGCTCGACCGAGGTGAACTGCGCCATTTCCTGCGCCATCTGCTCAGGTTTGAACGGGCTCGTCGGATCCTGGTTCTTCATCTGCGTGATCATGATGCGCAGGAAATCGTCCTTGCCGAGGACTTTCTTGATCTCGCGTGGCTTCTCGGCCTTCGCGCCGTACTTGGCCTGGATATTACCCAGGACTTCACCGAACTTCGCGCTGGTCGAAGACTCTTTGGCGTCTTTCTCCTGGGAGAGGCCGCCGGTCGGGGCGCTTGCACCAGCCGTGGAGACGGGCGTGTTCACCGCGTTTACCGCCGCTCCGCCGCTTTTTCCGAGTCCTTGTACCATGCGATTGAATCCCTATATTCCGCTACTATTGCTGCTGATTTTCTTTCGATCGGGGGAGCCGGATCGCTCCGGCTCCCCGATCAAACCTTCGAGAAGAACCGGTTCAGGCCGTGACATCGAGCCTCCCCGTTTCCGAGTAGGCCCGCGGTCTCGCCGCTCCGGCTGATCCCATCGCTTCTAATGCGGCCCGGTTTGAAGACCCGCCACGGCTTGCTCCCCTGCCCGCGGTTTCGTTGCCCGCTTCGCCCCAGCGTTCGGCGTTCGCTCCGCCTTGCTGGCTTTGGTTGCTGCCCTGGCTCGTCTGATTCTGCAGAGAGTTGGACCAGTCTTGCGCGTTGGCGCCCTGGTTCCATTGGCTCTGCTGCCTCGAATCGGCCTGACCTTCATGCGCTCCCGCCTGCTGCGTAAGCAGCTGGCCGACGGAGAGCTCCACTCTTCCCAGCGTCAGATTCTGCGTGGCGAGCCGGTCCTTCAGATGGACCATGCTCTCCTCGATGATCTTCTTCGCGCCGTCGTCGCTCGCCCGGATCTGGAGCCTGACGTCGTTTCCTCTCGTGAGGACTCGGACGCTCATCTCTCCAAGTCCATCGGGCTTGAGACGAACCCGCATCTCGCCGCCGCCTTGGGCTTTGAGATCCTGGATCCCGCTCGTCATCCCCATGAGGGACTCGGACGAGAGGCGATCCTGGGACATCGCTCCCTTGACCACGTGACCCGTGACCACCGGAGCGACGAGCTTGGGTGCCGCCGCGTCGTCAGGCCGGAAGTTAAGAACCTGCGCGCCCGCCAGGCCATTGTAGGCCGGGTCAAGCTGCGAAGGATCGAAACGCCTGCCTGCGATCGGGACACCGCCACCGTCGATCATCTTCAGATCCGGCCTTCCCCGGGATCCCGCTTGCGAATCTCCTCCGCTGAGCTCCGACTTCTCGCCGCGGCCTGCTGCCTTGGCGATGCCGAGAGTGCTGAGGTAATCCGCGCCCGAGAGCTCCGTGTTGAGCCGCTGAGACTTAAGAGCGGTCGCTTTCGCGCCCGCCCCTAGTGCTGGTTCTAGCCCCGATTCCCCTTCCTCGGAAGAGGAGCCTTCGAGCATCTCTGAGCCCTGCAGCGCCGCGAGCATGGGCCCGAGCGCAGAGGACTGAAGAGTCGGTGCTTGCTGAAATTCGCCTGAGG
Organism: Oligoflexia bacterium; assembly: GCA_043757905.1. Taxonomy (GTDB): domain Bacteria; phylum Bdellovibrionota; class UBA1018; order UBA1018; family UBA1018; genus JAYVOO01. The sequence goes on along the minus strand of JAYVOO010000501.1, from coordinate 1,334 downwards.
CTTCGGCTGCAGAAGCACCCCCCGTGCGGGCGTCTCCTCCGGCTGCGATTCCTCTCGTTCCGGCTTCCGCGGCAGCGGCCTCGAGGCCCATCTGCTGCGAGAGCTTGGATAGCTGTGGTGAGGTCTTCAACTTCTCGACCATCTTGGCCAGAGTTTCGGGATCGAGCTTGTCCGCTGCACTGCTCTCTTGTTCCCCGAATACCCAGTCCTTGTTCCACGACTTGAGTCCAGACATTGCAGCCGCGGTATTCATACCGGCGGCCACGCTCCGGGTCTCTGGGTTTCGCTCCGCAGCCTCGGGCCCCTCGCGGAGACCGAATGCCTGCGGCTGAATTCCCTTTCCTCCCAGCGCGCTGTACTCAGACGACTTTCCTTGTTGAACGCCAACTTTGCCTTCGAGCCCCGGTGCGATCGGCTGCTGCGGGAGCGTTTGCGGTTGCTCGGGGACGATCACGATCGGTGTTGCGATCGGTACCATCGACGAGGCGACCGCTGCCGCCCCTGCTTGCTGGAGCTCCTGATTAAAGCCGGTCCCCTGATCAGTTGGAGACTTTGCTTTTTTCGGGAGCGCCGCCGCTTGCGCCTGGGCCTGAGTGGCCTGCATTGGCATTAAGCTGTTCTTTATTTCCATTTAGATTTTTTCCTCCTTTCGTCGTCGCTGAGGCACTTGTGGCCTCCGCGGTCGTAGTCGTGTCCGCGCCAACCGACGCGGTTTGCCTGCGGGCCTTCGGGCTGGCGACTACTCCAGCTAAAAGCTCCGTGAGCCGCGAGGACTTCGCCGGCTCCATCAGGTTCATGATCTTGGCGAGCTTGGGGGTCGAGATGCGGGACATCGCGGAGACCGCGAGGCCTTCGTCAAGCGTCCCGATCAGGGCGGAAGATGCCTTCGGGCTCATCGTCTCGAGTGTCTCGACGACCTTGGTGACCTTCTCTTCATTGTCTTTTTTGTGGACCCCGTCCATCTTGGCGAGGTCGTCGCGCGCTACCTTCAGCTTCTTGAGTTCCTCGTCAAGCGCGCGCTCGCGCGCGGCCAGCTCGGCTTCGCGCGTGGCCAGCTCCTTCTGTTTGCCTTCGATCAGCTCGCGCTGTTTCTTGATGTCGTCGACTTGGGCCTGGTCGGGAAGCTTCGCGTGAGCGGCATCGCCGAACGAGCTCTCTTCGATGTTCTCGACTCCGGCTCCGGCCGGGGCTCGCTCGCCTTCTTTGCCGGGCTCCTTCGACTCATGGGAGTCCTTCCCGCTTGCGTTCGAGCCTGCGACTTCCGTGGCGACCGCTTTGGCCGCGTCTTTGCCGGCGTCATGCGCCTCTTTCGGCGCCGAAACGGGCTTCTCCTC
>JAYVOO010000500.1:0-14840 GCA_043757905.1 Oligoflexia bacterium | reverse complement strand
GGATAACATCCTTCACCTTCGTGCGCGCGGTTTCAAGGCGCTCGCCAAGATCGACGATCGCGAGAGTTCCGAGCTTCGATGCGAGAAGGGCGCGCAGGATGTCGACTTCGCCAGCTTCGATGCGCTTGGCGATCTCGACTTCGCCTTCGCGAGTCAGCAGCGAGACGCTGCCCATCTTCTTAAGGTAGAGCTTAACCGGATCCGCGCCGCGCGCGATGTCGGCGGCGGCCGGAGCTGCGCCTTCTTCTGGTTCTTCTTTGCCGGAATCAGGAGCGGGCGCGAGGCCGAGCGGTCCTTCTTCCTGCGCTTCTTCTTCGTCGCCGTCGACGTCTTTCGCTCGCTTCGCGGAGTCGATGACTTCGATCTCGTTTTCGGAGAGAAGCGCCATCACTTCGTCGAGCAGAGCAGGCGTGATCACTTCCAAAGGCAGAAGTTCATTCACTTCGACGTAAGTCAGGAATCCGCGTTGGACTCCCATGTCGATGAGCTTCTTGATTTCCTTGTGTTTGGAAAGGGCTCCGCCTGCGCTGGAGCCGCTGTTTGCGGAGTTCGGCGCACTGGTCGACACGCCACCCTTAGAGGGGGACGCGCCTGTATCCTTAAGCTTCGTCATAGAAGTTGGTAAACTCCTTCATCTTGCGCTGAACGTCAAGGTATTCCTTCATCAATTCCGACTGTAAGTTCGCGTCCTTCTTGGCTTCTGCAGCCGTGATCGCTGATTTGATCTGCTGCGAAAAACGTGCCCATAATTTTGCGATCGCGCGATCGAGCGCCATATGGAAGTCCGCATCCAGAGCGGTCGCGTCCCCTTCCGGAACAATCACCCAGGCTTCCGTAAGGATTGACCGGACTTGGGCATCGAGCTCGGTTTCTAAAAGTTGTTGCGGAGCTTCGCGAAACGCCTGGGCATGCGCGGGATTCGTGATGAGGTCTTCGAAAAACGCATGCGCCTGAGTGGACTCAAAAACGTCCGCCAGGGTCAGATTCGGCGGCAGTTTGCCTCCAACCCCGGTCAAAAGTTCCGTGAACTTGGCGGATCGCCGCGCAAACCCGCCCAAAAGAGCGCGGTCCGTGATCGTCAAGCCCTGCCGCTGAGGCGGGCTGGTCCGGACCCGGGGAGGCCCCGAGAGACGCACTTGCCCTGACACAGAGGCCACGGCGCCAGGCGTGAGTTTAACGCCCATAGCCTGCTGCAGTAGCTGGCGGGAGACATTCATCCGGCGTTGCACCGTTTCCATCCGAACTTCTTGCCCGACCGGATCCTTGAAATCGGCAAGCCACTTGCCGATCTGCTTCAGGGATTGGGTCCGGGACTCCGGGCTCGCGGAGCCTTTGGAGACCGCCTCATCAATCCTCTGATCGAGAAGCGGCGAGGACTTGGCCAGGATCGCCTTCATCTGCTCAACTCCCCCTACCTTCGGCGCACCGGTCTCCTGATCGAAGAGCACCTCATCGGGATCGAGATCCTCAGGCATGCGGCAACCGTAAAGCACCATCCCGTGGGAAAGGCCCAGCTCCATCGCGCGCTCGGTCGCATTGACGCCCGCGTCGTCGCCGTCAAAAAGCACGGTCACGCGCGAAGCGAATTTGCGGAAGAGTTGTAAGTGCTCCGGCGTGAGCGAGGTGCCGCAGGTCGCGACCACATTGCGGAAGCCCCCCGCATGCAACGCGACGACGTCAAAGTAACCTTCGACGATGATCACCTCGTCGACTTCCCGAATATGTTTCTGCGCTTGGTAAAGCCCGAAGACGAGCTTGCTCTTCTGGAAGATCGGCGACTCGGGCGAGTTCATGTACTTCGGAGCGCTGGATGCGTCTTCGCCCGCATCTCTTCCGGCGAGCGCCGGCATGAGGCGCCCCCCGAACCCGGCGACTTTCCCCCGCATGTCGAGAATGGGGAACATGCCGCGATTGCGGAAAAGATCGAAATAATCGGGTCGACCCGGCGCCTTCTTGGTCGAGGGGCGGATCAGCCCGAGATCGAGCGCGATCTCGATCGGAGCCTTTTTCTCGATCAAATGAAGCGTAAGCGCGTCCCACGACGGGCTCGCGTATCCGACGTAGAAGTCGCGGCAGAGATCGCCCGCCACGCCGCGGTTCTGGAAATAGGTCTGCGCCTCGGGAGAGCCCTGGAATGCTTGGTGATAGAACGAGGCGGCGAAGCGGTTGAGCTTGTACGCGAGCGCGGTCTTCTCGCGCGCGGCGGCCCTGCGCTTCTGGGCCTCAGGGTCGGAAGTGTCCCCGTCATGGTAAGCATCGGCTGGCATCGGCACCCGCGCGCGCTCGGCCAAGTCCGAGACCGCTTCCGAAAAATCCACGCCGAACATGTCCATCACGAATCCGATCGTGTCGCCGCCCTTCTTGCAGCCGTAGCAGTAGAAGAGCTGCTTGGACTCGGAAACGCTGAACGAAGGCGTGCGCTCGCCGTGGAACGGGCAGAGCCCCGTGTAATTCGAGCCCGACTTGCGGAGTACGACATGCTCGCCGATCACATCGATGATGTTGACCGCGTCCTTGATCGTCTTGAGTAGCTCGGGTTGGAACTTCGACCCTTTCGAAACCATGGCACTCATCGACGCGCCTCGCGATTCTGCGGGGATCGGCTGACGAACGGGTTGTCGGTGATGAAGAAGCGGTGCAGGGTTTCGGTCCCGGCGCGGATGCCGACCCGAGGCGAAACGGAAATGGAAGCCGGAACAAAGCCGTCGTCCGTCACGAAGATCTCGGGGCCTCTGAGTTGCGCCCCGTTATGCTTCATGCGTACGCCGAGCGCGCGGCAGAGCTTGCCAGGACCGCGCGCCAGCTCGATGCGGCTGCGCTGGGTGAGGCCGTGCTTTCTTCGCCGCGCCATGAGCGCTTCGCCTTCGACCGGCTCGAGCGCGCGCACGAGCACCGCGCCCGCCTCGCCCTTCGGCTCGGTCACGAAGTTCAGCATCTCGTACATCCCGTAAATGAAATAAACGTATGCGACTCCCGGCTCGCCAAACATGATGGACGCGCGCGGAGTGCCCCCCGATTGATGTTGCTTGGAAGAATGCGAAGCCGGATCGTCGCCCCGATAGGCTTCGGTCTCGACGATCCGGCCCGCTGTAATGCCGGAACGGTCTTTCAGCCAGAGAATTTTCCCGAGGAGCTCCTTCGCAACGAGCGCAGTGTGGCGCTTGTAGAAGGCCTTGGGAAGTGCCCGCGGAATGCGCGCGCTCACTGACCGATACGTTCCTTAACGATCTGGTTGACCAATTTGCCGTCAGCTTTGCCTTGCACCTTGGGCATGAGGAGCTTCATCACGTTCCCCATGTCCTTTGGCCCGGCCGCCTTCGATTCGATCACGGCCCAATCCACGATTTTTCTGATCTCGGCTTCGTCCATCTGCGACGGCATGAAGGAGAGCAGGAACTTGAGCTCCAGCTCCTCCTTCGCGACGAGATCCTCGCGACCGCCCTGCTTGAACTGCTCAATCGAGTCCTGGCGTTGCTTGAGGGCCGAGCTGATGAGTTTCTGCACGCCTGGGTCGTCGAGCTCGACCTTGTCGTCGATCTCTTTCTTGCGGACCTGGGCATGGAGATTCCGGACGAAGCCAAGGGTATCTTTATCCCCGGACTTCATCGAAGACTTCATCAGCGCGGACAGACTTTCCTTGATCGTGGCCATGGATGGAGCTCCTGGATTGATTAGAAGCGAGGCGCCCTTGGCTTCTTGGTGGCGCGCTTGCGGGCGGCGATTTCCTTCTTCTTCCGTTTGACGGAAGGCTTGTCGTAAGCCTCACGCTTGCGGATCTCAGTAACGATCCCTGCCTTTTCACACTGCTTCTTGAACTTCTTGAGAGCGGCCTCGAAAGAGTCGCCGTCACGAATTGCTATTCCTGGCATAAATGATTCACCTCCCTACTATTGGCAACGGCCGGATTCCCGGCCGAGCGGCCCGTGGCCGCTTTGCGATACCTGTCGCTCGAGTTTTGAACTTATAGGCAGTTCAGGCTGAAAAATCCATCGGCAATTCAGTGCTCCCAGAGCGCGACGATCATCCCGCCGGCCCCCGCCCCAGTGAGCTTGGCCGCGAGAGCTCCCTGCTGGATCAAGGAGTTACGCAGGTTTTGTGCCTCGATCGGGTCGAGGTCCCAGGCCCGAAAACATTCCTGAGCCTGATTGATCCCTTGAGCCAGCTTCTGGAGAGAATCTAAGGAGGGCAAACGCCCGTAAGCCTGCAGCCCTTCGGTCGCCAAGCGCGTTGCCAATCCCATGGCCTCGTCGACTTCCCGAGAGGCGACGGGCGAGCGCTCCCGAAAGGCCTCGACCTTCTCGACGCAGTCCTGGGTGCGGGCCCGCAAGCCCGTGTCATGAAACGTGAAGCGAGGCAGACCTCCCTCAAGTTCCAGAAGCTCCGGGGCCTCGCCCCTGCGAAACAGGATCGGCCGGCGCTCGAGAACGACCGCGACGTCCATGCCGCTACTCTTCCCGTGAAAGCGGTGTTCAAGCTCGGTGGCGAGGCCGCGAACCTCTTCGGGCCGGGCCCTGAGCGGTTCCCGGAGCCACTCGGTGATCGCAACACAAAGCGCGGCCGAAGAGCCCAGGCCCGCGCCGATCGGAATCGAACTCTGGATCTGAAGCTTCCCCGCGGGCACGAAAGGAAGCCTTGGGCCGAAGCTCGCGATGATCAGATGGATCAGCTCTCGGGCTGCTTCGGGCTCGACTTCCAGACCCCGGTGTTCCGAATCGCCTGGGGCCGGCATGAAGCTCAAGTGCAAGCTCCACTCCGGATGCGGGAGCGCAAGCGCGGTCTCACCGCGCAGGACCGCATGCTCTCCGGTCAGAACCCATTTTCCAGGAACTCGGATCTCGAAAGCCCTCGGCGCGTTCATACGAGTTCCGCTCCCAGGCCCGGAGAGTCCTGCAGAATCTCGAAGAGAGGAAAACGCTCTCTCAGGCGCGCATACCACTCCTCCCGATTTCGGCTCTCGACGATCAGATGCACGTTCGGGCCGGCGTCGAGCGTCGCGACGAAAGGGTTCGCGGAATCGGCGAGCTGGGGCGCGAGCCAGGCGAGGACCTCGGTCGTGCCCGGAGCGAAATAGCTAAAGCTCTCTTCGGACGTGTGAAAAAGGCTGTGCATCTCCCACATCTCCTGCCATGCGATACGGCTGACCGAGCTCAGATCGCCCTGCGCGATCGCGCGCGAAAGCTCGGAGACTCGCGCGGCGGCGCGCTCGGGGCGGCCGTTCCAGAGCGGCGACGTTCGCACGCGGTGATGCGCTTCGGAAGACGAAACACTCTTTTCGGTCGAGGCGATCACGACGGCGAAATGGCTGAGCGCCGGAAGCGCCGACGGGATCGGTGCCGCGCTCTCACCTTCCCAGAGGACAAAAGGCCCTTCGAAAGAGCGGCAGGCGCTGCCTGATCCCTGCCGTGCAAGCCGGGCCAGCGCGCGCCGGAGCTCGGGCCGGGACTTCCACTCGCGCGCGAATGCGTCGGGATCGGAGCATAGGGCTTGCGCGCCCGCGAGCGTGACGGCCGCGAAGCTCGAGGCGCTGGAGGCGATGCCAGAAGCGGCCGGAAAAGTATTGGCGGATTTGAGCGCGAAAAACGGCTGATCCAGGCGCGCGCCGAGACCGAGCGACGCGAAGGGCGCAAGGAGCGCAGGCAGCTCGGCGCGGATCCGCTCCAGGTGCCCAAGCACGCGCTGGGCTCCGGCGGGCTTGAGCGTGGGAACTTTCGCGCTCGCTCCTGCGCCCGCGGGCAGCTCCGCCCTCCATTCCGATGCGCTTGCGGCCGGAAGTTCCTCGAGCTCGGCGTGAGTCCGGAGCGCGCTCAAAGTCATCGAGATGCTGGGATTGGCGGGCAGGTTCCGCTCAGGGTCCAGTTTGCCCATGTATTTGACGAGCGCGATGTTGGAAGGCGCGAAGGCCCGGAAACTTCTCATGTCGGAGAACCCGCGGACAGAGCGCCTGGCCCCAGATCGTGTTCCATATGCTTCAAGCCGCGCGCGGAAGCTGCCGCGATCACTTGCGCGCGGACTTCGGTGTCCGGCCTCACGCAGACGACGACTCCGTCCGAGAGCAGTGCGCCCGCCCCTTTCACTCCGATCACGCCTTCGATCGCATGCAAGGCGAGCCGATCCTCGCGAGCCGCCGGAGCCTCAAGGCCGTGACCCGCGAGCGCCTCCGCGTAGGCGGTAAGCGCAGGACCCAACCGCTCGTGCGAGCCAGACCGGAGCGCGGCGAGGCCTTGCGCGAGCGGAGCCGCGAGCGTCGCGAGCAGCAGGCTCCCGGGCTCGATGAGTCCGCGGTCCGCGATCGAACGGAGATGCTCGTGCGTGGCGACTTTCCTTCCCGCATGGCCGGTCGCCGCGAAAACAAGCAGCGCCGCGGGATCAAGTACGCCGTCGAGTCGCTCTGCCAGCAGGCGCTCGCTCGAAAAAACCGTGAGCCCGCCCAGCGCTTGGGAAACCAAATCCGCTCCGCTCGGCACGATCGGCTCGTCGCTCATGAGCTCGCGGTAAAGTGTCCAAGCCCTCAACCAGCCTCGCTCCCAGTCTAAAGCCTGGGCCAATTGCGTATACGCGAGCAGGTACTGCGCGGTGGACGCGCCGAAGCCACCGGCGCCCGCCAGCGGATCGACGAAGTAGCCGAGATCCGGAAGCTTGGGCGAGAGCCGAACAGCCCAGCGCAAGAGGCGCCCCACCGGTGACTTCTCGGGAAACGCGGCGAAAGCCTCAGAGCCCGCGAAATTCCGGTGCACGCATTCGAACCTTGGCGCGAGCGCGAGCAGCGCCGCCGGTTTTCCGGCCAGCACGGCGTATTCGCCGAGGAGGAAAACCTTCCCAGGCGCGCTTCCGCTAGATGATCGCTGGGCTTCGGTCTGCGACACGCACTGCCTCGAGGATTTCTTTCGCCCGGCTCAAGTTGATGTTCTTCTCCACGCGCAGGACCGCGGCCAGCCGTTCGCGCACGCGCGCGATCTCATGGATCTCCGCGCCCGCGGCGATCGCGAGGTTCGCGGCGTGAAGCTGCATATGGCCTTTCACGATACCGACGGTGGCGAGGGCCTTGAGCGCGCCCAGATTCTGGACGAGTCCGACTGCGGCGCAGACGCGCGCGAGGTGCTCGGCGTGACTCACGCCCAGCATCTTGAGCGCGGCTTTCGCAGTGGGATGGAGCTTCGTCACGCCTCCGACGGTGCCGACTGCGAGTGGAACTTCGATCCTCCCGACGAGATCCGGGCCCTGCATCTTCCAGTCGGTGACGGGCTGGTACCTGCCCGAGCGGCAGGCGTAAGCGTGGATGCCGGCCTCGACTGCGCGCCAATCGTTCCCAGTGGCGATGAGGATCGGATCGATGCCGTTCAGCACGCCCTTATTATGAGTCGCGGCCCGATAGGGATCGGCCTTGGCGAAGAGCATTGCCTCCTCGATGCCATGACCGACGGCAGGGTCGATGCCGCGCACAATTACTTCGGCGACCGCAAGCTTGCCGTCGACGAGATTGGACAAGATGCAAAGACCGACGCGCTCGCCGGTCAGCTCCTCGATCCGGGGCTTGAGGGTTTCGCAGACTTGATTGATGAGGTTCGCGCCCATGGCGTCGCAGGGATCGCAGAGGATGTGCAGCACGAGCATCGTACCGGTGCCGTCCGGGCGTTCGAGCTCGCGGATCGTGAGGTCCCGCACACCGCCACCCCGGCGGACCAGGCCCGGCACGCAGGCGTTGCCGAGGCTGACGAGAAGCTCGCGGTTCTCCGTGAGGATGCGGCGGGCTTTCGCGACATCATTCACGGAAGGCAGTTGAACCTGGCCGATGATGACTTTGCCCTTGGAGGATGTGGTGATGGAGCCTTCGTTGCGGACCCATTTCGCCGTGGCACTCGCGGCTGCGATAATCGAGGTCTCCTCGACCGCCATCGGAATCAACATCTCCCGTCCGTCGATCACGAAGTTCGTCGCGACGCCGAGCGGGAGCGGGAAATAGCCAACCACGTTCTCGATGAGGTTCTCGGCGATGTCCCAGGGGAGCGTGCGGCTCCCCGAGAGGACAGCCACGTCCTCGTCGTCGAGGTCGCACATCTTCTTCACGCGCTGGAGACGCTCCAGGCGGGAAAGCTTGTGAAACCCTTCGATCAGACTTTTGTCCATGCGGCGTCTCCTTCGCGTAGTTGCTCGGGGCTTCCGCGTCCGGTGCAGAATAGGGCGACCCGCAGCTCGTATTCCTGAGTTTCCATCCAAAATCCGAGATTTTCTGGGCCGCCGAGCGCCGCTTCGAGCGCGGGCTTGGCGTATCCCACGCGATGCGCGCCCAGCGCGATGAGCTTCGCGGAGTCCAGGCCGGACCGCACTCCCCCGGACGCCCAGATCTCAGTGGGCATCGAGAGCGCTTCGCGCGCGTTCAGCACGCATTCAGCCGTGGGCTCGCCCCAGCCTTCAAAAGTCTCCGCAGCTTTCGCCTGGACGCTTCCCTCTCCAGCGCGCGCGCCTTCGATCCGCCCCCAGTGAGTGCCGCCCAGACCGCTGACGTCGACTGCGGCAAGCCCGAGGCCGTTCAAGCGCAGGAGCGTCTGGCGCGAGAAACCGCAGCCGGTTTCCTTCAATACCACCGGGATCGCAAGCTCCTGGCAGAGCTGCGCGAGGCGCTTCAGGCCGCCGCGGAACTGCGGAGTGCCCTCCGGCTGCAGCGCCTCTTGAAGCGCGTTCAAATGAATCACGAGTGCTTGCGCCTCGAGATTCTCTGTCAGGCGAACGATCGCTCCGATCGAGGATCGAATCGCCTGGGAGATACCCAGATTCGCGAAGAGCACCAGTCCCGGGCTCTCGGCGCGAATTCCTTTCCAGCCGTCGAGCTCCCCGTCCTCGCCACTTTCGAGCTCACGACGCTGGGAACCCACGCCCATCGCCCAGCCGCGCCGGGCGCAGGCCTGCGCGAGAAGCCGGTTCAGGCGCGGGGCATCGGCATGGCCGGCCGTCATCCCCGCGACATAGAAAGGCGTTGCCATGGGTTTACCCAGGCAATCTGCCTGGAGCGAGACGTCCTGGAAGTCCAAGTCCGGCAATGCCTCATGGATCAGATGCACGTGATCCAGCCGGCTTAGGCCAGCTGCCTGATTAGCCGCGTCCAACGCAAGCTTGATGTGATCGCGCTTGCGCTGCTCGAAGGCGGTGCGCTCAAATTCCATATGGGGGGGACCCTACACCATTAGAACTGAAAACTCGAGAGTTCGGTCACCCAATGCTGCCCCGTCGACTTCTGAATCACGTCACTCTTGACCGAACTGAACGGAACCGCTCCGATCCAGACAAATCCCTTGGAATCCTGGTCGTCGACCGGGATTTTGCAGGTCGGAAACACTCCAGCGGCCACGACGAGGGTCTCGGGGACCCCTCCTACTTGAGGGCTCGCGCATTGGGCGATGTAGGAATTCAATGCCGCCGCATCGGGAGCAATCGTGGCCTTGTCCGAGGATTCCTGGACCGAGTCGGGGGTGCCCGGCATCGCCCAGGTCGTCCGCATCCGCACCGTTCCAGCCGCCGCGTCCACGCCGAGGAGCTCGAGCGAGAGGTCGAACGGTGTCAGCACCGCCCCGGTCGCGTCGTAAACCGTCCCTTGAAACCGGGCGGTCGCGCCGACCGAGAGAGTGGCTTGGGCGGCAGAGGCTGCGAGGAAAGCGGTGAGAACGGACAGGATCTTGATCATTTGGGTTACTCCTGAACTTCGGTCTATCACCTTAACCCTCCACTCGCCCTTCAAAACGCGATACACTTTGCCAAGCCCCGCCGCTCGAGCGTCGCGAAGCATCCAGTCCTCCGCAGTGAGCGGGGAAGGGGGGCCCCGCCGCCCCCGAGTGGGGGCGCTTTCTATGAACAGAGCGATCAGACACCGCACCTTACGCATCTACCTCAAGTTCGCGCGCGGCCGATTCCGGCTCTTCGTGCTGACCGCGCTCGTTTTCCTGATCGTCATCGAGATCGTGGCGCTGATGCCATCGGCGATCGAGGAAGGAGGCCGCGGAAAAGCGCTCCTTGAGCCGGATGTCCTCATCTCGCACGAGCGGATCACCCTTGCCCCCGGCATTCCGTCGGATCAGGTGCCCGAATACAGCGTGGAAGACTTCAATTACGTCTCGACCGAAAACGGTCAGAAACAGTGGAAGCTCCTGGCGATGCGCACCTTCGTCTACCACAAGGATCAAATCGTTCACGCCCGCCGGATCAAGGCGTTCCTTTACGATCCGGACGGGAAGATTACCGTCGTCACGGGAATGGAAGCGAAGTACCTGATGAATAAACAGCGTGACTTGGAAGTGTTCGGGAACGTCCACACGGTGTTTCCGGATGGGTTTGTGCTCGAGAGCGATTACCTGCACTACAATCCTAAGGACCGGAAGATCGATATCCCGCAGGACTACTTCGTGAGCGGCAACGGCACGGAGGAGAACGGCCAGCAGATGAGCTTCCAGAGCTACGGGCTCGACTTCAACCGTGCCGAAAACATTGTGACCCTGCCGAAGGCCGCGGTCGTAAACATGATACAGGCTCACTCGGACGACACCCTGGGCGTACCGGACAAAACTACGATCGTCGCCGATCACTGCGTGATTTACCGCGGAAAACAGCTCGCGGTCTTCACGATGAATTCCGAGCGCCCGAGCGAGGAGCGATTCGTCCGCATCACCCAGCCCAAGCTGTTCTCGCGCGGCCGGCGCGCGGAGTTGAATTACAGCGGCGCCAAGAGCGTCATCAATTACATGGTCGCGTACGAGGACGTCTTCATCAAGGACACGACCGAGGTGGGGCCCGACGCTCCTTTGAAATATGCCACCTCTGGCCGTGCCGACTTTGAGCGCAAGCGCGACGTGATCATCTTGACCGAGTTCCCGCAGGCCTATCAAGGCGGCGATACGGTCACGGGCGACGTCATTACGCTTCACCGCGATTCAGATGTGGTAGAGGTGGAGCACAGCAACTCCTTCAGCCAGGGCGAACCGACCGCCCCCTAATTTAGGGAGATTCTCGATGAGCAAAGCCGCGAGCCCAGTTTCCAACGTTTCTGGCCCCCATACTTTGAAAGCCCAGGGCCTCGTGAAATCCTACAAAGGTCGCAAAGCCGTTGCCGGCGTGGACTTCGAGGTCGAGTCCGGCCAGGTTGTCGGCCTTCTCGGCCCGAACGGCGCGGGCAAGACGACGTCCTTCTATATGGTGGTCGGCCTCGTGCAGGCTGACGGCGGCAAGGTCGTCTATGACGGCACGGACATTACCCACTGGCCCATGCACAAGCGCGCGCAGGGCGGGATCTCGTATCTTCCGCAGGAGGCGTCGGTGTTCCGGCGCATGACGGCGGAGGAGAACATCCTGGCCGTGCTTGAGACGCTGTCACTGACGGAAGCGGAGCGGCACGATGCTCTGCAAAAGCTCCTGGATGAGTTCAACATCAACCACATCGCCAAGCAGAAGGCGTTCACCCTTTCGGGCGGAGAGCGCCGAAGAGTGGAAGTCGCTCGCGCCTTGGCGCTGAATCCGGTATTCCTTTTGCTAGACGAACCCTTTGCCGGAATCGACCCGATCGCTGTCGCCGATATTCAAAGAATGATTCAAGCGTTAAAAAAGCGTGGTATCGGCGTTTTGATCACTGATCATAACGTCCGGGAAACACTAGAGATTTGTGACTTGGGTTATTTGCTAAGTAATGGTAAAATCGTTGAAAAGGGAAGTCCCAGCGACATCGCAAACAGTAAAACAGCGCGCGAGCTCTACCTGGGAGAGAACTTTCAGCTTTAACTCGATTTTCAAGCGCGAGAGGCTAATCGGAACCGCAACATGGCGTTAGAGATCAAACAAAGCCTTCGACTCAGCCAACAACTGGTAATGACTCCGCAGCTCCAGCAGGCGATCAAGCTGCTGCAGCTGAATCGCATGGAGCTCTCCGAGGTCGTGAACGCGGAGATGATGGAAAATCCCATCCTCGAGGAGATGGCTGAGACGCCCGAAGGCGACAACGCCGCGCCCGCCGACAATGCAGAGGGAGATCCCAATCCCGAGGCCGAACAGCTCCGCGACGAAGAAGCCTTTCAGAAGCCCGCCGCTCAGGAAGAGCAGCTCGTCGCCGGCAAGGACGACTTCAACTGGGAATCTTACGTCGAGGAATTCAACTCCAGCTCCAGCTCCGCGCCTTCGATGCGCGAGATCAACGAAGAGCTTCCGAGCTTCGAGAACGTGCTCACGAAGACCACCTCGCTCGAGGAACATCTCGCCTGGCAGCTCTCGATGATCACGATGAATCCCGAAGAGCGAAAGCTCGGCGAGCTGATCATCGGAAATTTAACGGATGACGGCTACCTGAACGCCAACGTGCAAGACATGGCGCTCGAGTGCGGCGTCGAAGCCGAAGACGCCGAAGAGATTCTCAAGATCGTGCAGAACTTCGACCCGCTGGGAGTCGGCTCGCGCAATCTGCAGGAATGCCTCGCGATCCAAGCCCGCTTCATGAACCCGCGCCAGCCCTTGGTCGAGGCGATCATCGCGAAGCACCTGGGCGATCTCGAGCGAAAGAACTACCAGGCTGCCGCCAAGGGCCTGGACGTGAGCCTGGAGAAGGTCATTGAGGCGACGCGCCTGATTCTCGAGTTCGAGCCGAAGCCGGGCCGCTCTTTTCATACGAGCGACACGCAGTACATCACGCCCGACATCTATGTCTATAAGGTGGCCGAGGAGTTCGTGATCGTGCTGAACGAGGACGGGATGCCCAAGCTCCGCATCTCCCCTTACTACCGCAATATTCTGGCCTCCGCGCAGAAAGACCAGAACAAGGTCACGAAGGAGTACGTCCAGGAAAAGCTCCGCTCGGCGGTCTGGCTCATCCGCTCGATCCACAACCGCCAGAAGACGATCTACAAGGTCACCGAGGCCATCGTCCGCCGCCAGCGCGACTTCTTCGAGAAGGGCGTGCAGTACCTCAAACCCATGATCTTGAAGGATGTCGCCAACGACATTGGGATGCATGAGTCCACTATTTCGCGCGTCACGACCAACAAGTTCGTGCACACCCCGGTCGGCATCTTCGAGCTGAAGTATTTCTTCAACTCGAGCATCAATGCCGCCGATGGGTCGGATGCGCTCGCAAGTGAAGCTGTGAAGGAGAAGATCCGTCACATGATTCAAAAAGAGGATCAGAAGAATCCTCTGTCCGATCAGAAGATCGTCGAGCTCCTTCGGGCCGATAATATCGACATCGCCCGCAGAACTGTCGCAAAGTACCGCGACATGCTCGGAATCCTCTCCTCTGGAAAGCGCAAGAAGATCATCTAAAAGGTCACTTTTTGTCCTGTCCTGTCCCCGTTCTATCAAACGAACCGACAACTCCCCTCACGGGGACCAAGAGGAGAAACACCCGATGAAACTGAACATGAGCTTCAAGCACATGAAGTCCAGCGAGGCGATCAAGCACTACACGCGTGAGAAGTCCGAGAAGCTCGAAAAGTACTTCAAGGGAAAAACTACCGTGACTTGGAACTTCTCAGTCGAGAAGCTCAACCACGTGGCTCACTGCCACCTGGTCGGCAACATGATGGACTTTTTCGGCGAAGGCTCGACCGACGAGCTGCATAGCTCGATCGATCTCGCGATCGATCGCATCGAGAAGCAGATCCGCCGCCGCAAGGAGATCGTGAAGGACCATATCCACAAGAACGGCCATCGCACGGCTGCAGGCGGCAAGAAGGCGACCGCCAAAGCAAAAGCTGCCGCCTGATCGGGCAGCTTTCCAGGCTAATTTGACTGGAATATGAAAAGGCCGCGCGATTCAATCGCGTGGCCTTTTTCATTTCAGGCGATAAGTTTCGAGCGCGCCATCTTCGGTCGCCAGCACGAGCAGGCCGCCTGCGGATGAATCGTAGAGCGCCTGGCCTTCGCCGAATTTCAGGCGAACGCTCCAGTGCACGGCCCCGTCGAGGTCGAACGCCTGGATTCTGCCGTCCGACGCCTTCCCGCCCGAGCCTTCAAAACGGACGGTCGTCAGCGCGCCGGTGCCGAGAAGAGGCGCATTGTACTGCGAGGCGAGCGGATCCTTCACCAACCACCGCTGCCTTAAAGACACGGGCGAACCCTGGAGAGCTGGATCGGCCTCCATTCGAAATCCCACCACTGCTTGGCCTTGCTTGCCGTTCCCATAAGCCAGGATCGAGCTCGCATCGGGAAGAATTCTAACTTGCTCCACGTGAACGGTTGGAATCACGCCAAACTGAACTTTGCCTTTCGAGTTCAACAACCGGATATCCCCATCAGAAGTGAGCACCGCAATCCATGGCGCGTCTCCTGAGGACACCGAGAAATCCTGGATCTCCCCTTTGAGCTGTATCTTCCAAAGTGGCTTGAGATCCGAGTCGAAGAGCTCGACCCACCCGCCGCTGCGGGCGATCGCCATGCTCCGTTCGTCTGGCGAAAGCTTGAGCGCAAGTACATCGCCCTGGATCGGATATTGGGAAAGGCGGCGGCCGGTTTTCCAGTCCAGCACCTCGAAGGCGACGCGAGGTTCTGCGTCGTCATCGTGGTAGCAAATCACCCGCTTGAGTCGGTTGACGGGAATGGGCTTGCAAACGGCTGAGATCCGCCAAAGTTCGCGGCCCTTGCGGCCATACGCGCTCAAGCTGTCGTCATAGGCGGAGACGAACGCGAGCGCGCCATCGGCCGAAAGCGCCTGCGCCTTCACCGGCGCCTTGGGGATCTTCCGGAAGTTGAGCTTGCCCGAACGGGAGTAACTCAGGATCTGATGTTTTCGAGCACCGCCGTCGGAGTCGTAGTCAGGAATCGTCGCTGCGAGCACCGTACTTCCGTCGCTCGAGACGTCCAGATCCACCACGAGGCCT
>JAYVOO010000499.1:0-3935 GCA_043757905.1 Oligoflexia bacterium | reverse complement strand
GACGAAAAACTTCTCGACCGAGTGGCGAAGTACAAATCCGAGATGAAGGCCGCCGTCATCGCCAAGCAGCTTCCCAAGGCGTGAGGCTTCACGTCGAGTAGAGAGCCACCCTTAACGAATAGTGTTCCCCACGGTCATCGATCGCGTCGAAACTCACTTGGAAGCCGCTCGAATCACGAGTCGCTCGAACAAGCTGGATCGACTGGATACCGGGAGCCCTCGCATGCGCCCATTCGAGAAGACCCTCGCTCCGCATCTCGCGAGAGTTCAATCCGACACTCGAGACATCTCCCATCACTTTGAAACAGAGGCCAACGCCTGACTCGAACCAGACGCAGCCGTCATGATCCCGAAAATCCGCAATCGCATCTGGAGCGGGCGCGGCAGCCGTGGGTGGGTACTCCACCCAATCCACCGCACCCCCCAGTTCATCGACCAGCTTGCCGGTGGTATCCCGGAGCTGGAGTGTGAAATCCATGGGCTGCTCGAAAAGCGCCCGATTCATGCGCACCGGCGCGGGCTGGGCGCTTCCCGCGGGCGTGCTGCCCGACGCGCTAATCGGCCGCAGTGTATTCTGCGCGGAAGATCCGCCGCCCGATTCGAAAGATGCAACGTTGCCGGCGTTGCATCCGGCTGCGAGCATGAGAAACAGAAGCGTACTCCAGGAGCAACCCCAGGTGGAACGGGTCCCCTCGGAGGGATTGCCCTGACTTTCCGCGCTCACAACCTTGTCAACTGAACCTGCCATGGTAGTCCTCTCTGATCCGAAAGCCTCCAGCCGAGATCCGTCTCCGCCTGCGATCGAACGATGGGTTAAACCAAAGCAAGTCCGGAGCCAAAGATAGCGTCCGGCTTTTTTAAATAAAAGCTATTCAGGCTGTCCGGTAACTCCGAAGCCGCTCGA
This sequence comes from Oligoflexia bacterium, assembly GCA_043757905.1. Classification (GTDB taxonomy): domain Bacteria; phylum Bdellovibrionota; class UBA1018; order UBA1018; family UBA1018; genus JAYVOO01. Next base: position 3,031 of record JAYVOO010000499.1, on the reverse strand, counting down.
TTCGCTCTTCGAGCGGTGGATGCGTGGAAAAGAGATGGCCTCGTCTGCCGGAGATCTTAAGTGTCTGAACGGCCGGCTGAGCATTCGGGTCCACGAGCTCGACCGTGCGACGCAAGGCCTCGAGGGCCGAGATCATCTTGTCTCGCCCCGCCAGGCGTGCGCCGCCCGCATCCGCCCGGAACTCGCGGTGGCGGGAGAACCAGGCGATGACGATCATCCCCAGCGCCATAAATACGATCTCAAGAACGAACTGCACGACAAAATAAAGGCCGCCGACGCCCGCACCCTGCCGTTCGTCCCGGTCGCCGCGCATCGCCTGCATCAACGCGAACGCGATGGCCCGAGAGAGAAACATCACGAACGCGTTCACGACGCCTTGAATGAGAGTCATCGTCACCATATCGCCGTTGCTGACGTGTGAGATCTCATGGCCGAGGACACCTTCCAGGTCCTGCTTGCTCATTCGCGTCAGCAATCCCGTGGAAACTGCCACCAGCGCTCGGGACTTGGTAGGGCCGGTCGCGAAAGCATTCACCTCGGGGGAATCATAGATGCCGACTTCCGGCATAGCGGGCAACTGCGCTCCCCGGGCCAGCTGATGAACGAGCTGAACAAGCTCCTGCAGCTCCGGATCGCGGGTGTTTGGGTCGATCACGCGGACGCCCATCATCCATTTGGCCATGATGCGCGACAGCCCGAGCGAGATGAAGGCCCCACCCATGCCCCAAACCAAGCAGAACTCCATCAGAGATGCGTAGTCGATCCCGTTGGCCGTCAGGTACGGCTTCACTCCAAGCACGTTCAATAGAAGGCTAATGGTGAGCACCACCAGGAGATTCACGGCCATGAACAGGAAGATGCGTTTCAGGAATGCCATCCTCTATAGATGGGACTGACTCAGTCCCGAGTCAAGCCACTCAAAAAAATGGATCAACTCGGCATCGTAACCATTGAATATAACTAAACTAAATCAATCGACGACTATTCAGTAGTTACACGACGATTCCGCTAAAAATCGAAATGCTTTTTCGAGGTTCCTAACATATGCATCTGGAACTATGGAAACTTCTACGCCCACCGCCCTTGGTTACAATCACGATTCATCCGCCGCCGCGCCAGCCAAACATTTTCCGCCTCAGATCAAGTACATCGTTGGCAACGAGGCGTGCGAGCGCTTCAGTTACTACGGGATGAAATGCATCCTCGTGCTCTTCATGGTGAAGTATCTGAAGATGCAGGAGAACATCGCGGGAGCCACCTACCATGAGTTCTCGACCGCCTGCTACCTACTGCCGCTTCTGGGCGCTTGGCTCTCGGACCGCTATCTCGGCAAGTACAAGACGATCATGCTGCTCTCGATGGTTTACTGCCTTGGCCACCTGGCACTCTCGCTCTGGGACAACTCGTTCGGCCTTTACGCCGGCCTGGCGCTGATCGCGCTCGGTTCGGGCGGCATCAAGCCCTGCGTGTCGGCGCACGTGGGCGACCAGTTCAACGAGAAAACCGCGCATCTACTCCCGAAGATCTTCGAGGTCTTCTACTTCTCCATCAACTTCGGCGCATTTTTCTCGACCCTCGCAATGCCTTGGACCCTAGACAAATACGGCCCTGGTCTAGCCTTCGGGATTCCGGGAATCCTCATGGCCATCGCGACTTTTGTTTTCTGGCTCGGCCGCCATCAGTACGTGCATGTGCCACCGACCGGCAAGACTGGCGCGACCGGCTTCATGACTGTCATGTACTACAGTCTGACGCATCTCAAGGACCGCAAAAGCGGTGAAACGATCTTTGATGTCGCCAAAGCGAAGTACAAGCATGCTGATGTCGAAGCCGCCAAGTCCGCCGCTTCGATCTTCAAAGTCTTCGGAGCGGTCTCGATCTTCTGGGCGCTATTCGACCAGACCGGTTCGAGCTGGGTCCTACAGGCGGACAAGATGGACAAGATGGTCTTCGGCTACGAGCTGAACGCCGCGCAAATCGGGGCCGTGAACCCGATCATGGTCATGCTGCTCATTCCTTTCTTCTCCTTCGTGGTTTATCCCCTCGTTGAAAAGATCGGAATCAAGGTCACGCCCCTCCGCAAGATGTCAGCCGGGATGGCGCTCGCCGCTCTTTCCTTCGTGATGGTCGCGATGTTCCAGACGATCATCGACGGCGGCGGGACACTTTCGATAGGCTGGCAGATCCTGCCTTATTTCGTGATCACCTGCTCGGAAGTGCTGGTGTCGATCACGGGTCTCGAGTTCGCCTACACGCAGGCGCCTCGCTCGATGAAGAGCACGATCATGAGCTTCTGGCTCCTGACTGTGGCAGTCGGAAATCAGCTGGTCGCGATCATCATGGGCTCCGGGTTGTTCGCAAAGCAGGATGCATCCTTCTTCTACAGCTTCGCCGGAATGATGTTCGGCCTCGCCATGGTTTTCATCTTCCTGGCCTCTCGTTATCGCCTGAGCAATTACGTCGAGTCCGCCGCTCAACCGGTGACCCACCCGGCCTGATTCGGATACTGCGGGCCTGGGGGATTCTCCCAGGCCCCGGCATTGCCATTCCACGCAAAGAGGCAGTACAATCAGGCAATGCCACTTATTCAGATTTTCTTCTTCGCCTTGATCCAAGGCCTCGCAGAATTGCTTCCCGTTTCAAGCTCGGCCCATGTCATCGTCGCTGAGCGCTTGATGGGGATCGACCCCTCGTCGCCGAGCATGACTCTTCTCCTGGTCATGCTCCACACCGGCACGATGTTCGCCGTGCTCTTTTATTTCTGGGGCCGGTGGAAACGCATCCTCGCCTCTTCCGAACGCACCCGATTTCTGCAGATGCTCGCCTTGGCGACTCTCGCGACCGGCGTCCTGGGCTATGGACTGAAGTACGCACTCGAGCATTGGATCCTGACTCCCGAGCCGGGTCGGGCCAAAGCTGAAATTGAAAGCCTCTTCAAGAACCTCTACGGCGTGAGCGCGGCGGTTTTCGCGGCCGGGCTGCTGATCATCGTGGCGGGCCTGAAATCTGCCCGCAAGAAGAACGCGGCGAC
>JAYVOO010000498.1:0-3946 GCA_043757905.1 Oligoflexia bacterium | reverse complement strand
GGTTGACGTGGAATTCCGCGTTCACTTCCTTCTGCTGATTCGTGCCGACGCCGACCGTGCTGCCGGCGGAGAGCGTGAGGCGATCGCCGACCTTCTTGCGGATCACGATCTTGGGCGCGGCGGTCGTCTCGCTTTGCGACTGCGGGCGGAAGGCGCTCGTGCCCGTCTGGGTGTTGACCGATTCGTCGAGCTGAATCTGGAAGCCCGTCTTGTCCTGGACTTGGCGGTTGAAGTCCAGCGAGTTGAGGAGCAGCGAGGCGGCCTCGCCCTGCTCGATCGCGCTTCGGTCGCCAGCGCTGAAACGCTTGGCGTCGTTAGCGGTAATGCCGAGCGCGAGTAGGGAAAGGATCTCGCTCTCAGGCAACACAGGATTGGAAGTCAGCTCGGGCTTCCAGTTGGAAAGCCGGCCGGCGGCGTAGAGCTGGATCTTGATCCCATTCACGTCGGTGTTCGCGGTCAGATTGAAGCTCGGATTGATCGTGGTCGGATTGTCGAAGGTGCCCGAAGCTGATTGGATATTGAAGATGCGGTCCTTGAAGATCAGCCGGCCTTGCACGAGCTCCACGTTGCCCAGGATCCGGGGCGCCTCGATCGTGTTGACGACCCGGAGCTTGCCCTTGAACTCGGCGTCAAAGAGATCGTTCTTCACGAGAACGTCCTTGTCGGCGATGACTTCGATGTTGAGCTTGAACTTGGAGGACGGGAAAACGCTCTCCTTCTGCGAGCCCGCGCCCGGGGTATACTGCAGCGTCTTGATGCCTTCCGACTTCTTCTGCTGAAGAACCTTCTCCTTGCAGAGCGCAGAGTCCACGACGAGCGAGCCTTCGACCAAGTAAGGCGCCTCGTCGCCATGCACATGCAAGCCGCCGCGGAGCCTGGCGTACTGGAACGGGAAGATCTTGATGCGGTTCCCGGCGAGAGTCCCTTTAAGGCTCAAGTTCGGGTACTGGCTGGCAAAAAGCGTGACCGACCCTTCGGCCGCGACTCGACTGCCCGAGAGCTCGCCCTCGATGTTTCGGATGGTGAGGACATTCTGCTTGAGTTGAATGGCGCCGGAGATATTTTCGAACGGCGACTCGAGCGAGGCCACTTGAAGTCCGACGTTCTCGAGGGTCGCACGGCCATAGATCGTCGGCTCCTTGATCGTGCCGCCGAGAACATAGTCGAGATTGGCCACACCCGTGGCTCTCACGATCGCGGAAGTAAGGAACTCGACGATGGACACATCGAGCTGGCCTTGCACCTGTCCGGTAATTTCCGAACGGCGGCCCTGAACCTCAAGGCGAGCCTCGCCGACGTTGCCCTTGATGGCAAGGCCACGGATATCGAAGTTACCTTCGGAAACCTTCACGCCAACAGGGCGGACGAGCTCGAAACGCGCGCCCGCCTTGGCGAGCAGATATTCGCTCAAGTCCATCTGCCCGCTCGAGCTCTCGAGCGCTCCCGCGCGGAACCTCAAATTCACCCCGCCTGAGACGTAGCCCGCGAGCCTCTCGTCCTGTAGGAGCGTCGGGTTGACAAGCAGGACCGCCGGAGTGAAGTCAAGATGCTTCAAGTCGACCCGCAGGAAACTCGAGGCCGTGGGGTTCAGGTCGTAGACGAGCTCGGCCGTACCCTGCCCTCCTAGCGCCAGCCCGCTCAGCTGCACGATATGATTCTCGCTTTTGACCGAGAGCGAGCTCGCCGGCAGCGGCCGACCGCGAAGCGCGACGTCAGTGACGAGCACTGACGTGCCCGAGGTAATCATCGAAGAGCCTTTGCCCGAAGTTTTGAGCGCAAAGCGTCCGCGGAGCGGGATATCGAGCTGTGAGATGTGATCGAGATCGCTCAGCAGAAAATCGTTCGTCGACAGGTCCCAGTCGAGCGTTCCTACTGCGCCCTTCTCCTCTTTTTCCGAATCCGTGTACGAAACGCGCCCGTTCACGCTGCCCTGGTGTTTGACCGCGCTAAGGTTCTCCATGAAGTAGCGGCGCTTGTCGAAGCCGCCGTCGAAGTTGACCGTCTTGAATCGCTCGCCGAGATACTCCCAGTTATTCCCCTGCACTTTCGAGAGCACTTGCAGGAGGCGCGTCTCGAGTCCACCCCGGATTTTGACCTGCGCCGTGAGTGGCCCGCTCAGTGTGCGGGGAAACCACCAGAGGTCCTTGGACATGAACTCGAAGACCTGGATAAAGTCCTGCACATCGCCGTGCGGGACATCCACGTCCATCGAGATCGTGCCGTCGCCGTCGATGTCGATCTCGCCGCTACCGTTATAAACGCTACGGCCGCGTGCGAGCTGGACCTTGGTGAAGCGCAGGATGTTGGGATCGTCATCCCAGGTCACTCTGCCCTGGAAGTCCCCGAGCGCCATGTGAAGGTAGGACGCCTCCTGGAGATTCGTGTCGAAGTCGAGCAGCACGCGACTCGACGGGCCGTGCACGTGCGCGGAGAGCGTGCCGTTGCCGCGGATCTCGTTCTCGGCGATCTCGTGGAGGTCGTCGAGCTTCACGATCCCCGCTCCAGTCAGGTCAAAGCCCGTCTTGAAGTCGATCTTGCCGCCCATCTGCAGCCGCGTGTTGGGCAGCGAGAGAATGAGCCCCGTCGGTCGCAAGGCGCTCGCGTCGAGCATCACGTCGCCCGAGACGTCGATCTTCGGGATGCGCAACACGTTCTTCATCGGCTTGGCTTTGCCCAGGCGCTGGTTGTCGAGAATGAAGTTCTCGATGGTGAGCCCGGACTTGGCAAGCACGCTCCAGGGTTTAGCTTTCGTCGAAGGCGTGTACGTCAGGTCCACTGGCCCGGTGGCGCGGAAACTGAGCGGATAGACTTCCTTGAGTGCGCCCGCCCCGAGCCAATGAATGTGCGCGCGATCAAGCTTGAGCGGGATGTGCACCGGATCGAATATACCCGCGCCGCCGGTTTGCAGCGGCAGCCTAAAGGCGCCGACCGTGACTTTCCCGCCCTTGCCGGGCTGAAACCCGCCGGAGCGTTCCTGCTCGGCCTGCGACGCCGAAGCCGACTCGACGTTCAGCCAGCCGCTCGCGTAGCCGCCCTTGAACTGCACCTGATCGGCTTTCCAGTGCGCGAACTCCAGCTCCTTCCCGGTCAACTCGCCTTCCGCGTTGACGGTAGCCGCGAGGTTGTCGAGCTGGCCTTTGACCCGCGCTTTCATGACTATCGTTCCGGCGGCGTTTACTTCGAACTTTGCGCCGACAGTCTCGAGCGCGCGCAGGATCTTGCCCGCATCCCCGCTCAGGTTCATGTTGCCTTCGAAGCCCAGGCCTTTCGTAATCAGAATATTGCCGCGCACCTGGCCGGAGGCGTTCGCCTCAAAGCCGTCACCGACTAGGGTGGCAGAGTCGATGGCGGCGCCGTTCGCGTTGACGTGCGCGGTCGCGCTAGCCCTCCAGATCAGCGAGAGCGAGGGGAACTTCTTCAGGATGCCGCCCTCGATCGTGTTGAGCTCGAGATTCAACTCATAGCCGCGGCCGCCGACACCGTTCCACTGTCCGACCCGCAGAAACGGGACGAACAACCCGGCCGAGCCAATCTCTGGCAGCTTCTCGAGTGTAAGCCGCGTCTCCTGAAGCGAAACCGCGTCGGTGCGGATCTGGAGCAGATCCTCCCAACGCACCGAAAGTGCCGAGTGCTTCGACTTTGGAGTTTTGTCGGGCTCGAGCATCGCTGCGGGAACGGAGAGCCGCACATTGCCGCGCACGATTGCGACTTCGCGCACGCGGATATTCCCGGAGAGCATCTGGAACGGCAGGAAGATGAAGTCAATCCGCTCGGCCTGGACGGAAGAGTCGGGCGGCAAGCTGAAGATGTTATCTTTGCGCACGTAGATCCGAGGGTTGCGGATGGAGATGCCGGGCGGGAACATCTTCACGGAAAGATCCGTGAAATCAGCCTCGATCGCGCCGTCCTGAGGGAGATGGCGGATCAGCACGGAGCGCAGCTGGCG
>JAYVOO010000497.1:0-3947 GCA_043757905.1 Oligoflexia bacterium | reverse complement strand
CAGAATGTCGTTAGCTTTATCGACCTTTTCGTTCGCATAGCGCTGATCGCCCTGGGTCGGGTTCGGGAAAGGATGCACTGCATAGGTCGGAGCGGTCGGGTACTGCTCATGAACGACTGCAGCGGGAGGGTGAGCCAAAGGTTGAGTAGGCTCGACCTTGAAGTCCACGTCCTTGATGCACTGGTCGCCTGCACCGCCGAACTTTGCGGTATTGAAGGAGCCGGCCGGGCAAGAAATCTCGGTTGCGGTCGTGGCGGCGACGTTCTTCTGGCAGAAAGCTTTGCCGGAGACGTTTAAATATTCCTCGCCCGCTGGGCAAAGGCAGGTGAATGCGGGCGCAGCCGGGATGACAGCGCTCAACGCAGCGTCGACGGACTTTCGATCCAGACTCGATGCGGAGGCCAATGTGCCCATCAGGCTCGAGATGCTGATCATACAAAGTGCGATTTTTTTCATTGATCCCCCAAACGGAGCCCCGGGAAGGAAGGAAGGCCCCAGCAGTTAACGTTCAACAAACTCGGGCATATGTGCCCCCAAAGTTCCCGAATCCGTTCAGGTGAGTTCTAAAAACAGTTTGCCGCACTAAGTCGTGACTGTCAAAATGAGGCTCTCCTGACACACTATAAACTCTTAAATATCAACTCTTTAGGCTGTCCATCATCTCGTTGAACGCAAGTGCGACATCCTGAAATTCGTCCGTGGGACGAAGGTTTACGCGGGCCGCAGGCTTGCCTGCCTTAATCTCGTTAAAGATACGCCGGAAATGGTAGAGCGGTCCTGCCACCTTATGGGAGAAGACCAGCCCCAGAAAACTCACGATGACAATGAACAAGAGGGAGAAGCAGCCCAGACGGACCACGATCTGATTGAGCTCATTGAAGAGCTGCGCCTTCGACTCTTCGGTCATCGGCGAGAGCTCTACAAGGATCGTGTAATTCTCGCGGATGTAATAGTAGAAGATTGCCCCGTTCACTGCCACGAGGGTCAGCCCTGTAAAGCCTGTCCAGAAGACGTACTTCAGCTGATACCTAGGATTGATCAGCAGGTTCTTCAATCTTCTTTGGTCAGATCCCATTCGCCTCCCCTTTCGATTCGTTCCTGGCTCATTTGCATTTCACGCAGCCGTGGGTCGCCAGGTAGAAGGCCGCGCTGTTAATCTCATTCTCCATCGTCTCGAGCCGAAGCTGGATAATCACGATGTTCGACTTGACCTTGATCGCCTTCGAGGTGTCGTTCGCGTCGAGTTTTGCCAGGTAGTCGTTATTCTTCACGAGCAGCTCCCGATGGGTGGTTTGAAAAGCGCGCTGCTGGGCCTGATGGGCTTGCGTCTGGATACAGACAGGGCAGCTCGGCACGAAGCCGCCGGATTCAGCCGGAACGGAGGTCGCTGCTGCTGGCGCCGTTGAAGCCCCGACGACCGGAGCATCGGACTGGGCCTGGATCATACCGCCCGAGGCAAACAGTACGGCCAAGGCTGCTACCGTACGCGGAATATAATGCCTATTATGCCGGCGAGCCCTTGCCATTAATATTAAGTAGAATGGAACCCGTTTCGGCTGGCAAGGTAATTTGGGCGCGCGCGCTCATCCTGCTTCTCGCTTCCGCGCTAGCGCTGCCAGCTCAGGCGGTCATGCGCAGGCCCTCTGCCGTGCCCGAGCTGCTTTCACTCGAGCAGGCGATCCGCAAGGCCATTGCCCATGGCTTCCCGCTCGAGCAGGCCAGGCTTAGCTTCCGGCAAGCCGAGATTACCTACGACAACGCCTGGGACACGATGTTCACTCCCGGCGTCGCGCTCAAGTTCTCTTCGACATCGGTTTATACGGTCGGAAACCTACCGGGTGCGCAGGACAAGTTGGTCGGCAACACCCAGGACAACCATGGCTATCCGGCCTCCTCCGCCGGCCTCACGCTCGGAAGCTATACCCTTTTCAACTTCTGGAAGGACTGGTTAGAGTACCAGAAGGCGCTGCTCGACTTTACCCGCGCACGGGAGACTTTCGAGGAGAACACGCGCAAGATCCGCTTCGACGTGACCAAGGCCTTTTTCCAGACCAAGAACAAGCAGGACCGCATGGAGGCGTCCCAGCGCTCGGTCGCTATCGCGCAGGCGATCGCCGACCTGATTGCATCGCGCCTCAAACTCGGTAAGGCCACCCAAGACGACGTTTCATCGTCGCAACTCGACTTGATCAACGCCAAGAAGGACCGCGACCAGTCGGATACCGATTTGAAACAGCAGGTCTGGTCACTCGACCAGCTCATGGGCGACTCGCCGGATGCCCGCTACGCGATCAAAGACTCGAGCCAGGCGCGCTACCGCGCGCTCTCCCTCACCCCAGAGCAAGCGATCAAACTCTATGAGGAGCGCGCACCGACGCTAAAGAACGCGCTTAAGGAAGTGAAGAAGTCCGAGCTCGACTTGAAGCTCCAGGAGAAAGCTCGCCTGCCCCTTCCAAAGATCACCTTCAGTGGCGTGAACATGATGTACGGGAACTCGTATTACGGCTCGAAGCCCGATCTCAACTCCGGCTCCACCGGCCGCGTAGGCATGGACATCACGACCAGCGTCGACTTGACGCTTCCCCTGACCGGCCCGGGAGGTCTTTTTGGAGGGAGAATCGTCGAGAACTCCGAGATTGCGCTCGACCTGAACGAGAGCCGCTTACGCGAGACGCGAATCAGGGATCAGATCGCTATCCTCCTCGCCTTCCAACAGATCAAGCAGACCGAAGAAGTCATCGTTAACAACAAGACAGGCCTCGACAGTGCGTCGCAGCTCCTGGACAACCTTTTCCGCCAAGTTTCCACCAATCCGGGTCAACGTCGCCTCGAACTGAGGGACGCCATCCGCCAGGCGCGCGACTCGGAGCTGAGTTATAGCGAGTCCGTGACCCAGCACCTGACGCTTAAGCTCGATCTCGCCTTACTGATTGGCGTCGAGAAACTCCCGGGAGAGCCCTGAGATGAACGCCTCACTGTTCCGACTCCCGCTTCTTCTGCTGGCGTTTTCACCTTCAGCCTGGAGCGCGCCGGCTAGCAGGCTCTTGGACGTATCGTCCTCCGAGGTTCGCTCCGGGAAGTATTTCTGGGTCGCGCTTGGCGGCGTCACCTCCGTTCGCCTTGGCCAGATGAAGGGCTTCAAGATGACCGCTGGATGGCAGATGGGCACTCTATTCGCCGCCGATCTCAGGCTGACTTCCGCGTCCACAAGCTACAAGGCGATCTCGGTCCTTCCCGAGTACGACCCCTACGGAAGCTCGGGCGCCGGTTATGCGAGCTTCGAGGACCCGGACTCAGAGGTGAATCGCTCCCGCGGGGTCGACGACAGTTGGAGCCTATTCTTCATCGAGCCCGGCGTCTCGGTACACTCGCATCTGTTCATCGACTCAGTACCGCTCCTGAGCGAACGCGTGCGATTCGGAATCGCCAAGGGCAACTTGAAGGACAATACCCACGGGCTCTCCTTCAGCGGCTACTTCCCGAGCTTCGAGGCGGCTCTTCAATACTCCTTTGGAAGGCAGAGCCCCTGGAGCGCCGAAGGCGCATTCAACCTCATGAGCGGCCATGCCAGTTCCAACGAGCAACCCGCCAATCAAGGCCTGCTCCCTCTTTCCTGGGTCTCCCTCTCCGTATCGCTGGTTTATTGGTTTTAAATCAATCACTTATATTACCTGACTAAATTAGTTTGTCATTTGTGACACAGTAGGGTATATTTGCAGAGATGGCAATGGGTTCACCTTGAGCTCGCGCCAGAACTAATGATCAGGCCGGCCTTCCAGGCCGGCCGAGATTATGAGGATGTTAAGCCAGCTCTCTTCGCTGAAAAGGTGCGTTTTATGATCACACGTTGGGAATCCCTGAAATTTCTGTGGAAACTCTGGGTCCGTCCACTCATCGGCAAGCTCTTCACCGTCGGTATCCCCGTTGCGATCGGCGGCGGATTGGTC
>JAYVOO010000496.1:0-3979 GCA_043757905.1 Oligoflexia bacterium | reverse complement strand
AGGCCGTGATCCGCAATCTCGAGGAGTGCCTAGCGCTGCGGCTCGACCGCTCGGCACACGCAGCCGGCGGCGAGGCGCTTTTCAGCGCACAGCAGAACGCCCCTATCGTGCGGGACGCTGAGAAATACTACCGCACGTTGGTCCGCGCGGACGAGAGCTCCTGGAATGTGCGCGACCGGCATATGATGGACACGCTCGAGCGGCTGCTCGCGAAGCACGGACCGGAAGCGCGCGGAATCGTCTGGGCGCACAACACGCATATCGGCGACTACCGCGCGACCCCGATGGCATCGCAAGGGCTGGTCAACTTGGGTGGGCTCGCGCGCCAGCGCCTGGGCGATGAACAGGTCGCGCTCCTGGGTTTCGGGACCTATGAGGGAACTGTCACCGCGTCCCATGCCTGGGAAAGTCCGGTCGAACGGCTCGCCGTCCCGCCGGCCCGGTCCGACAGTTACGAGCATCTTTTCCATGAAGTCGCCTCACGCCGCGGCTGCGGGATTCTCGCCTGGCTACTTGACCCTGCCGCCTCCGGCAACCCGCTTTCGGAAGTGCGTGGCCACCGTGCGATCGGCGTGGTCTACGATCCCGCGCACGAGCGGCTCAGCAATTACGTGCCGACTTCCCTGAGCCGGCGCTACGACGCGTTCTTCTTTGTCGATCACAGCCAGGCGCTCGTGCCGCTTGCACTTTCGGAGCGCGAGCGCTACGTCTTTCCTGAGGCTTATCCGATGGGTCAGTGACCTTTGCGCTTGATCCAGGCCTGCAGCTCGGCGTTCAAATCCGAGATCCCGCAAAAGGTCGAGAGGTAGGTGCGCAGATCCTTGCCGACGGAAAGCTGGAGGAGCTCTTCGACGCTGCACTTCGAGGAGATGAATTCGATCGCCGCGGTCGAAGCGAGGTAATGGTAGCGGGCCTGGTCCGAGCGCGAGCCCGGGACGTACATTGAAGTGAAGGCATGGGCCAGGCTTTCAATCGGCCGCGCGGGCTGGCGCGCAAGCCATTTGTAATCGGTCGCGAAGACGGCCCCTGCCTTGCCCTTCGGCGCCGTGTTTTTTGCCACAAAGTTGGCGAGCCCTTCCTCGAGCCATTTCGGGATGGCGCTCTTGTATTTCTGAAACAGGATCACGTGAGTGAGCTCATGCGCGAAAACCATGTCGAAGTTCGCCTCGGTCACGCGCGGCCCTAGGTGGATTGAGTGATCGCTCGTCGTCGTGTACGCGAGCACGCTCGGTCCGTAGCCATGAAGGCGCAGGAACTCGGCGGCGTCGGCATGCCACTGCGCCCGCACCTTCCGAATATCCCACTCGAGGTAGCGCTCGGCGCGCTCGACAACCGCTTTCACTCGCGAAGCCTTCAGCCAAAGGGGTGCTTTCGCTAGCGTGAGTTGGTTCAGCTGGATGCCGGGTTCGCCGCCCGAGTCGTCTTCGCCAGCATGCAGCGGAGACGTGGCGAAGAGGAACAATTGGAATAAAAAAAGCGATGCCAGCGCGCTTTTCATGCAATCAGCTCTCGAGCATTCCGCGAAGGTCCTTGAAGCTTCCGCGCCAGGATCTCGCCTTCGCGCGCGGATGAGGCAGGGGATGCGGGGTCGGCGCCGCCTCGGCCTTGTCCTTGCGGCTCATGCCCTTCTGACCGACGATGAAAACGCGGATGCCGACCTTCGTCGCCGGCAGATCCATCTTCACGTCGTCTCCGATCAGGAGGCAGTCCTCCGCGCGCAAACCATGCTGCTGGAGGATCTCCTCGAAGTACTCGGGCTGTGGCTTACAGGCGTGCATGGTGCTCGCGTAGGTAATCGCCTTGAAGATGGATGGATCGACACCCGCCCACTTCACGCGCAGCTCCACGATCTCAAGCGGCCAGACCGGGTTGGTCGCAAGGATCATCGGATAGCGGTCTTTGGCCCAGTCCAGGAAGTCTTTGGCGCCAGGCGCAGGCGAGAAATGACCTTCAAGAGACGGGAAGATCCGGCGAAGCGCGTCGCCCAGGAACTTGCGCCCCTCTTCAGGGCCGAAATTCATCGCTTTAGAAAAAAGTTCAATCACGCGCAACTCGTTGGTCTGCGTTTTGGAGGGGCGCGTGAACTCCCTCTGGATGGCGAGCAGCGTTTTTACAGCCCTTTTCCAGCCCAGATGGCCTTTGAGAGTGGACATCGCCTGCCCCGCAAAATGAAGGGAGAGCCGTAAGTTCCGATTTTCGAGAAGTGTTCCGTCCAAATCGACCAGAAGAGTTTTGACAGGATGGCCTATTTTCACGAGCCCATCATCGCCCCGGAAGCTTAAGTTGGCTAGTAGTGTCGACGCCTTGACTTGCGAATTTGCATTTGAGAGATGCATGGCAGCGTGAAAGAAACCGTGGGGGAATCCTTTGAATTCAACGGCCGCTTCGTTGCCGCGCAGCAAATCGGGAGCGATTCCGGTACAGAGACGTGGCAGGGAAGGGATGAGCAAAGTGGGCTGACGGTCGCCATTCGGCGGACCCCGGCCCGGACCGTCTCCGCGCGCGGCGACCAGCGCTTCCTTCGGGACGGCAATCTCCTGCGCGCCCTCAAGCCGGTCGAGGGGATCTCGCCACTCCTGGATTGCGGCCGCACGGAGGACTGGTTTTATCTCGTCTTCCCGTTCGTCGAGGGCCGGTCGCTCTTTCACCGACTGAGTGACGGTCCGCTTCGAATGTCGGAGTTGCTGCTGTTCTCGCGCTCCGTGCTCCGCACGCTCGCGGATCTGCACTTGCGTGGCATTCTCCATCGGGACCTTCGGCCTTCCAATATCATCGTCAGCGATTCCACACCGATCTCGCGGGCATTGGTCACGCACCTTGGCTTCGACCGGGGAGAACGCACGGAAATTCGCATCGACTCCCTGTCGCCCGCCTCGATCCGTTACCTGTCGCCGGAGCTTGCGGGGACGATGGACGTAGTCGCGAGCTCGGCCTCAGATCTTTACTCGTTCGGCGCGATCCTTTTCGAATGCCTCACCGGCCAACCCCTTTTCGCAGCGCAAGGTGTCGGGGAGCTACTGCGTTCGCAGCTCACCCTGGCTCCGCCGAAGCTCCGGTCCTTCGGGGTCGGTCAGCTGCCGCGCGGCTGGGACGACCTGCTCGAGCGCTTGCTCCGGCGCGATCCGGGCGAACGGTACCAGTCAGCGCTCGCGGTGCTGAGGGACCTGGAAGGCTTGCTCGGGGAGGACGTGAATTTCAACTCCGGGGGAGTAATCGGCCTGACCGAAGTCCGGGAGAGGCTCGCGGAACCCGTGTTGGTCGGCCGCGCCGAGGAGCTTGCCGCGATCGACCGCCTGATCGCGGAAGCGTCCAGCGGAAATCCGTCGCTCATTTTCGTCTCGGCGGAATCGGGCGCCGGCAAATCTACGCTACTGCGCGCGGCAACCGATGGCCGTCCCAACGTCTACCGCGGCCAGGGAATGGATCAGAGTGTCCAGCGTCCTTTTCAGCTTTTTTCGCAGGTAGTCGAAAGCGTGATCCATCGCGCGGAATCCGATCCGGCGCTCCGCCTACGCTTGGGCGCGGTCTTGGCCCCTGAGCGCGACACACTTTTGGCGAGCTTTCCGGGATTAGCGCGGGTTCTAGGCGGCTCTGAAGGCAATGGAAGCGGTGACAGCCTCGGTCCGGAGGTCTTCGCGCAAAACCGAACTGTGCGCGCGCTTGCCAAGCTCCTCGGCCAGCTCGGGACATTGACCGAGCCCGCACTGCTGGTGTTCGACGACGTGCAATGGGCGGACGAGACCTCGCTCCAGGTGATCAAACAGGCATGGAAATTAGGTCAAGGTTCGAGCTCCCATCCCAGCGTCCTGCTTCTCGCCTTCCGAAACGAGGAAGTGGGGACCGCGCACCTCCTGACCCAGCTCGAGCCGACACTCAGGATTCCATTGCCCGGGTTGAGCCGCGAGAAGATCGCGCTGATGCTCGGATCCATGGCTGGACCGCTACCTCCGGAAGTCGTCGAGCAAGCCTGCCGGCTCTC
>JAYVOO010000495.1:0-15053 GCA_043757905.1 Oligoflexia bacterium | reverse complement strand
CCGGGATCGGCCCGAGGTAGATCGCGAGATACTGCTCGTATTCCATCGGTAGGAAGGTCGCCAGAGGCGGCAGCAGCAGCAGGTAAAACAAGACGGGGCCTGCGAGCAGCCCGATCAATCGCCAGGCGCGGCGCTTAAGCACCATTCGTAAGGTCATGCTCCGGCTGGCGGCGCTCCCGCAGGGCGCGGTAGCCCACGAGCTTACGCTGCTGCTCATCCCAGAGCCGGAAAGTGAAGGACTTCAGGCTCGCGATCAAGGTAATGGCCTTGACCTCCTGGAAGAACGGCTCCGCTTTGTAGCACTTCTCCAGGTAATAGTTCGGGATACGAGGGCTCAGGTGATGGATGTGGTGGAAGCCGATGTTGCCCGTCATCCACTGCAGGACTTTCGGGAGCTTGTAGAAGGAGCTGCCCTCAAGGGCGGACGCCACAAAGTCCCATTCCTTACTGCGCTCCCAATACACGCCCTCGAACTGGTGCTGCACATAGAAGAGCCAGACGCCGATCGAGCCCGCGACGCCCATCACGGTGACTTGGATCACGAGGTAAGCTTTAAGCCCAAAGATCGAGGAGAGCGCGAAAACCATCCCGGCGAGAAGTGCGTTCGTCCAGTAGATCGAGTTGCGGATGAACTTCGATGCGTTCGGCGATGGGAAACGCTGCCAGACGAAAAAAAGATAAAGCGGCGCGAAGACGAAGAGCACCGCCGGATTGCGGACGAAGCGGTAACCCATGCGTTTCCAAAGCGGGGCTTCCTTGTACTCCTGTACGGTCAGGGTCCAGACGTCGCCCTGGCCACGGTGATCCAGATCGCTGGTGCGGGCATGGTGCTGCGCGTGTTCCCAGCGCCAATGAAAGTAGGAAGTGAAGCAGAGCAGCCCGCCGATGGAGCCGACGATATGGTTGGCGATCTTCGACTTGAAGAAGGACCCGTGGCCACAGTCGTGGAAGATGATGAAGATCCGAAGCAGCACGAGGCCCGCAAGGAATGCGAGCGGCACAGTCAACCAGTAGGAAACCGAGAGACTGAGGTACATCAGGTACCAAAGCATGCAGTAAGGAGTGTAGGTGTTCACGACCTGCCAGATGCTTCGCCAAAACGAAGGCTTCTGGTATTTGGCCACGATTTCTTTCCAGGAGGGCGCTCCCCCCGGAGCCTTAGAGCCAGAGTTCATATTTTTCTGAGTGTACCGCGAACCGGGTTCAGTGCGCAGCACTTTTGTATGCGGGTTCGGTCAAGAAACCTGACTGGTCGGGGTCGAGGCTCTTTTCCGAGCCAACCTTTCATTGAGCCGGACGCGGATTGACTTCAGCTTTTCGACGCGGCGATCAATGAGGAGTTTCGTGGTGGACGAGGGCAGCGCCGGAAGTCTGCAGGCGGGCCGCCCGCTCTCTCATGCGTCCCATCATGACGGAGGTCTTGCCTTCGCCGGCCGGCTGATTAAGCCCTTCATGCTGGCCCATCAGGTCGGAAAGTTCATCGAGCTTGCCAGATTTCCCGGCCGCGAGCGCGTCGCCCTCGGGGCGCTTCACTTCCACGATGCGCTTCTTGGCGGGAGCCACGTCATAGATCGTGAGGGGAATGTCGACGCGGCCGAGGATCTTGTTGATGACCTGCGGGGAGGTCGTGCGGATGTCGGAATCCTGCGTGACCTGGCGGTCGCCTTTGGCGAATCCCTTGCGCACAACTTCGCTGCAATGAGTGAACTCAAACTCCATCCCACGGCGGCGGAACTCCTGGCGGACGTTGACGACTCCATCGATGATCAGCTCAGCCTGCTGCATCGTGTGTTTGATGAAATCGGCGCGGTTGTCACCGAAGTTCAGGGACATCTCTTCTGCGTAGAAGCGGGCTCCGTCGAGAAGCTTGTCGCGGACGCGCTTCTGCGCAAACTTCGTCGACCGGGGGCTCAATAGGTCCTCGAGATCGGCGTCGCGAAAGCGCGCGCGGATCTTGCGGACGTCGGTGTCGGAGTTTTTGTACTTGAATTCGATAAAGGTCGAATCGGTCAGCTCGGGATACGCGCGGGCACGCATCTTAAGCCCGCCTCCCAGATTCAGAATGTCGGTCTTGTTGCCGGTGCCTGCATCGCGCGACTTGTAGCCTAGGCCACCTTCGAGGAACTCGAAGAACTCGTCGGCCACGTCGTCTTCCACCTGGTAGCGGTATTCAGCGCGACGCGCGGTCGGGTCGCCTTCGATATCCGTCATCGCGAGCAGCGCCTTGATCATGGGCTTCGTGACGTTTCGCTTCAGCTTGAACTTGTCGTCAGCGGTGCCCGATTTGAGGGGCTTGAAGAATTGATCGGCGTTGTCAGTCAGCGGATCAAAGATCTTCGCGAGAGCGATCGAAGGGGGAAGGATCGCGAATGTTGTCGCGATCAGCAGTGAGGCGAATGCGGGGATTCTGTTTCTCGAGATTGCGCTAAGCATTTTGGTCTCCACTTTAGTAATGCTGTGCAGCAATATAGCTTCAACGCGCCTCTGGGTCAATCTTTTTTTGACCTTTTTGGTCAACTATTAGAGTTTAAAAATACTCTGTTGTTTCAATGTATTACGCGAGATTCGCGCCTTCAGAAGGAACGCCCAGGCCGTACGAAATTAAGAAGGGATCGGTCCCTTCCCCAAGGACCGACCCCTTTTGTATTCCAACTAAATTTTGGTGGAGCTGAGGGGATTCGAACCCCTGACCTTTGCATTGCGAACGCAACGCTCTACCAACTGAGCTACAGCCCCAAACCCGTTTCTTAGTAACCTCTTATCCTGGCACAGGCAACTATCAACCGCCTGCCCGTGCCGCCCCGAATGTGGTAATTTCCGTTCATCGATGGAACCGAAACGCGATCTCGCCATTGTTCTCAGGAGCGTGCCTTTTCAAGATCGGCACAAAGTTGTTACGGCGCTTTCCGAGCATCATGGGCTGCTCGCGGCTTTGGCGCGAAATTGCATCCAGTCCCGTCGCTTTGGCGGCACCCTCGACCTCTTCGCCGCAAGTGAGTGGCACTTCACCGAAAAACCCGGCGCCGACCTCGCGCATCTTCAGGAGGCCGAGATCCGGCGGCCCTTCGACCGGATCCGCGCGGACTTCGAGCGGCTCGCGGTCGCGAGCGTCCTCTCCGAAATCATGCTTCGGGTCGCACCGCCGAACCAGGCCGCACCCGAGCTCTTCAAGCTCCACTCGAACGCGCTAGCCTCGATCGACGATCTGCCGCCAGGCGAACCCGTCGCTTACTCGCTCCTCAACGCCTACGTCACGAAAGTGCTTCAGTGGAGCGGTAGCCAGCCGCAGCTCCAGAACTGCCTCGAATGCCAACGCGGGCTGGACACGCTCACAACGCAAACCGAGCTGACTTGCATCGTGGCCGACGCGGCCTGGATCTGCCCCGATTGCCGGGTGACGGCCACCCGTCACGTGCGCGAGCGCGCGATGCAGAGCTTCAATTCCGCAGCCCTCCGCGTGAAGGCGATCGCCGTGCACGACTTCTTCCGCTTCATGGGCCTGCCGATCCGCCAGATCCCCAAAGCCTGCATCGCCACCCAGCAGGAGCATCGTGACCTCTTCGCGTTTCTGCAATCGCTCCTCGTCTATCACGTCCCGGGCTTCGACAAGATGCCGCTTCGGAGCCTCAAGTTCCTTGAGCTAGAATCCAATCTACCGCGGGCCCGATCGAATCGGCCGTGAAGTCGGCGGTCGCCGCCGCTTCCTCGCTCTTTCCAAGACCGGTGCGCACCAAGACCGACGCCCGGCAGCCGGCATTCCGGCCAGCTTCCACGTCGCTCTGCTTATCGCCCACCATAAAAGAGCGAGAGAGATCGATCGCGATCGACTGAACCGCGTTCAGGAGCAGCTTCGCTTTGGGCTTGCGGCAGTCGCAGCTCTCCTCCGGGCGGTGCAGGCAGAGCTGGTACTCGTCGATGTGGACGCTAAAAGGAGCGAGCAGCTCCTCGAGCCGGTCATGGATCTTCGGAAGCGCATTCGGCGCGATTAAACCGCGACCTACGCCCGACTGATTCGAGATTACGACCAGTTTATAGCCCGCACCTTTGAGCCGGGCGAGGGCATCGCCCACGCCCGGGAGCAGCTTCATCTGGGAAGGATCGCTCAAGTAGCCCGGATCATCGTTGAGGGTGCCGTCGCGATCCAGGAAGACCGCTCGGGCTCGACTTTGATGCTTCTTTTCCCAGGCCCAGGCACTCTCAATGATTTCCTTCAATCCGTATTTGATTCGGAAGCCCAGAATCTTCCGAGCTTTCGTCGAATCGGCGACGAGCCTCGGGGGATCGCCAGCGCGGCGCGCTTCCTCGACCACTTCGAGCTCGCCCGCGACGCTCCGGCAGGCGTCGACGACCTCGCGCACGGAGTAGCCTTTCTCGCTTCCAAGATTGTATTGCTCGAAGACTCCCGGCGCGCCGGCGGGAAGCGCGAGCAGGCGCTTCATCGCGGCCTCATGCGCGAACGCCAGGTCGCTCACGTGAATGTAATCGCGCACGGCAGTCCCGTCGGGCGTGGGATAATCCGTCCCGAAAATGCGCGTGGTCTTCTTCTCACAAACGCTTTTCAAAACGAGCGGGATCAAGTGGCTCTCTCCGGCGTGCCACTCCCCGACACGCAAGCCGGGCTCTGCGCCCGCGGCGTTGAAATAGCGGAGGGCGATCGCCTGCAGACCCCGCTCGCGGGCCAGCCGCTCCAGGCACTGCTCGGCCTGCAGCTTGGTTTCGCCGTAAGGGTTGATCGGTTTTTTGGGCAGGTCTTCGCTGATCGTCTGATCGCCGACATCTCCAAAGATGGCGCAGGTCGAGGAGAAGATAAAGCGCTTTACGCCGGCTTTCAACAACTCGTCGATCAGCGCCTCCGTCTGAAGAACATTGTTCTCGAAGTACTCCTTGGGCATGCGTACGCTTTCGGAGACGCTCGCCTTGGCGGCGAAATGGATCGCGCAATCGAAGCGCTCCTGCTTGAGAAGTGCGGAGACTCGCACCCGATCTCCGGCCTGGGAGCGCGTGAAACCCTGCCCGATAATCAGCTCAGCATGACCCGTCGACAGGTCGTCCAAGATCCAGGTCCGATGCCCTTCTCCCGTCAACCATGCGCAAGTGGCGCTGCCAATATATCCCGCACCACCGATGACCAGAACGTTCGCCATGGTATCCAGGTTAACACCGGGATGCTGGCCCACACAACCCCTCCATGGTAGGAATGAAAGCACAGATGAAGTCACTGCTCCGCCTAAAACCCTACCTGAAGCCTCACCGCTGGTTAATCATCGGAAGCGCTGCTCTGGCTTTTCCGCTGGCCGCCCTGCGCGCCGGCCCGGCCATCATCATCCGCGACGCCTTCGATCACACTCTCAAAGCTCCCACCGCGCACAGGCTGCTAGTATTCGCTGGAGCAGTGCTCGCCGTCTATTCCGCAAACTGGGCCATCCGATTCTTTCATTACTACCTGCTTCGGATCGTGATCGCGCGGGTCAACCGGGACATCAAGAACGATCTTTTCGAGCATCTGCTCGGGCTCTCATCCAACTACTTCTCGAATCAGAGCAACGGGGCCTTGATCGCCCGCGTGACCCAGGACACGCATAACATCGACATTGGACTAGCGAGCATGAACGTGCTCATCCGCGAGCCAATCACCTTTGTCTTCATGCTCGGCTTCGCCCTCTACCTAAACTGGAAGCTCACGTTGATCATGTTCCTAGTCTTCCCGCCGCTTGCGTTCGTGTTCTCGGCCACTGGCCGCAACGTCAAGCGCTACAACCGGCGCATGCAGGAGGCGAACTCCACTCTTTTCTCGACGCTGCAGGAAACCTTCACCGGCATTCGTATCATCAAGATGTTCCGTCTCGAGAAGTATGTGCGCAAAAAGTTCCGCGAGCGCAGCGACACTTACACCACGTTTCAGCTCAAGGCCGCGCGCATGGAGGAAGCGACCCCACCGACGGTGGAGCTTCTCACGGCTTTCGTGATTGCGGGAGTCATCTATTACGGCGGACTTCAGATCATGCACGGACAGATGACTCAAGGGCAGCTCATCGCGTTTTTCGCCACCTTCGCCGTCATGATGGATCGTTTGCGCGACCTGAACGACGTGAATTTGAAGCTCAACCAGGCGGCGGCGAGCTGCGAGCGCATCTTCGAAGTCTTCGATTGGAAAGCTCAGATCCAGGACCCTTCCACTCCCGTTGAGCTTCCGACCCTCCAGCAGGGCATTCGCGTCGACAACGTCAGCTTCGCTTATCCGGACGCGCCGGCGCGCCCTATCCTACGGAAGGTCAGCTTTGAGATCCGCAAGGGCGAGGTCGTCGCGCTCGTGGGGGCGAGCGGCGCGGGCAAAAGCTCGTTAATTAGCCTCCTGCCCCGGCTCTTCGACGTGACCGAAGGCCAAATCCAAATCGACGGCACGGACATCCGGCAGTTCCGCGTCGACGAACTTCGCAAGATGATCGCGGTCGTGAGCCAGGACGTCTTCCTATTCAACGACACGGTCGAAGAGAACATCCGGTGCGGTCGCCTTTCCGCCTCGCGCGAAGAAGTGCGGGACGCCGCTCGTCGCGCCCACGCGAGCGAGTTCATTGAGCTGCTTTCCGCCGGATTCGACACGACCGTCGGCGATCGCGGCCAGAAGCTCTCGGGCGGTGAGCGCCAACGCATCTCGATCGCGCGCGCATTCCTGCGAGAGGCCCCGATCTTGATTCTCGACGAAGCCACCTCCAGCCTCGACAACACATCTGAGCGCGCCGTTCAGGAGGCGCTCGACGAGCTCATGGTCAATCGAACCACGCTCGTGATCGCGCACCGGCTCTCAACGATCCGTCACGCCGACCGGATCATCGTGCTCAAGCAGGGCGAGATTGTCGAGGAAGGAAAACACGACGATCTCCTAAAGCTTGGGGGCGAATATGCGCTTTTCCACGAGGCCCACCGCTCATGAGCGCGGGCACGGCGGCGTCGAAGACCGGGTGGGGCGCGGTTTTCCAGACGCTGCACTCCTCGCTCATCGACGAGCTGACTGATCGCTACCCCGATCCGCAGCCCGTCCTTGGGTTGCCCAAGAAGTACCCCGGGTACGTGCTGCCCCCCGGCGCCGAGCATCCGGAAGTCTGGTTCGCGCCGCTGAAGATGGACGGTAAAGAGGCTTACTTCATCCTCGCGACTCAATCCCGCTCGCGCGAGAATTTCCCAAAGTCGTGGAACGAGCTCTGGGCGTCCCTGGCGAAGACCATCGATCACGAGCGAGGCATCAGAAATCAGGAATTCGAGATGGGCAAGGCGCATCCACTCGAGAGCCCGCCGGCAATCACGCAGCTCATCTGGGTGCCCTTTGTCCTGGGACAGGGCACCTGTTTTATGGGCATGGGGATCTGAGGCTTACTTCCAGGCTTGCGACTTCTTGAATGCGTCGGGCGTGACCTTTTCGCCCGGTCCGACGACCCAAACATGCTGGCGGACGCGCTTGCTCAGATTCCGCATGATGTTCTCGCGGATCTGCTCGGGGCTGTAGTTCAGGCCCTTGACTTTGGCAGCCTCGAACGACTCCTTGGCGCCTTCCATCAGCTTGGCCATATACTCGGTGCGATCGGTCTCGAGGATGTACTTGTCCTGGTCGAGCTCCATCTCGCGCTGGCCGGCGAGGTCATGCTTGAACTCGTAAGCCAGGCGGCCCACGGTCTCCTCACCTTTGAAAGAGCGTACAACCTTGCGCTGTCTCGCGAGGTAATCGATGTTGCCTTCTTGCTCGCCAGCAGCATGCGACTCATTGACCATTGCACGCACTTTGTTCAAGACGATTCCGTCGACGGACATCGCGCCGGCTTTGGCCAGAACCAGCTCGGCCGCGCGGCGGCCCGCGATCATCTCCTCGGCCTTCAGGCTGCCATGCGTGAAAAGATTCACGTGTTCACCTAAGCCCTCAGTCACCAGCTTCTTGATCTGCACTTCGGAGTAGCCTTCCTTGAGAAGGGGCTTGAGTATCTTGTAAAGTTCCCGCCGCTCGGAATTGTTCTTCGAGCCAAAAAGGCCGAGAGCGCGGATGTTCGGCGGGTTCGGAAGCATCCCGCAAGCGGCCACGATCTGAATCGGCTCGGCCTCCGTCGCCCGGAGCGCAAGACTCGCCGCCATCAGCGGATAGTTGCCGCCGCCAACCGCGCCACCCTCGAGGAAATAAACAGGCACGTCTTTGCGGAAGTCTGAGCGACCCGAGCGCTTCTCGAGCTCCTCGAGCGCATTCAGGCCTTCGGTTTTGAGCTCGGCGCTCGTGCGGATCTTTTTCTCGCCGGCGGCCACGAACTCACTGAACATGCCGCTGACGATCAAGTTTCCGGGCGGCAGGTCAGGCATGCGCTTGAGCAGCCGGTCGCGGATGTCGGAAGTGGGCACGGCAGTGAGGGAATTCCGAGCTAACCGCGCGATATAGTCCTCGTCCGTCCAATCCGTCTCCCAGAAGGCGCCTTTGGCCTGAACATAAGGATTGAAGCCTTCGGCTACGAGAGCGATCCGCCACTCGGCCGAAACGTACCAACCGTCGAGAATTGAATGCGGGCTGACGGCTGCGCCAAGCGCCCTGACGTTCTTCCTGCTCATCATCCAGACGGACGGCAGCTTCGCGTCGGACTTCGCCTCGCGTGCGTCCTTCATGAACTTTTTGTAGATCTTCCCGTAGAGCTTCGGATAATCGCCTTGGGTCTTGTAGAAGCCCCATTTCGTCAGCGCGCCCAAGCCCCACTTCATGAAGCCGCTGCCTTCGACGACCACTAGGGTCGCGTCAGGATCTAGCTCGCGGATTGCTTGCGCGGAGTTGAAGATCGTCGTGTTGTGTCCGTTTCCGTATGCGCCAGTCCAGAGCAGGTGCACCGCGCCCTTGCCGTCCTTTGCGAACGCGGACAGAGCCATGCTCAGAAGCAGAACGAGGACTAGGGCGAGTTTTTTCAAGCGCGCGGAAATCATGTGAAACACCCCGAATGGTCAGGTAGCAGACGTCAAGTTGCGGGATGGGTATATCGCTTACAATGCACTGCGTCAATATCAGAAACGCCAATTTCAACGGGCGTATAAGTCTTCGATATCAGAGGATAAAACCGCTCAGTTCCCGGCCCCGCCGATGTTCTTTAATTTTACGGATTTAAAGAAGAGATAGTTCAGCGGCGAGATCTCGAAGTCTTTCACGCGCGAGTTCAGGAGCACGGTGTTCTTCCGGTAGAAGAGCGGCAGCACGACGACCTCACGCTCGAGCAGGATCTTCTCGGCCGCGGCATAAGCGGTCAGGCGCGAGGGTTGGTCAAGCGTCGAGCGGGCTGCTTCCATATAGTTGTCGTACTCCGAGCTTTTCCAGCCGGTATAGTTGGTGCCGCTCGAGCCACCGAAGACCTCGTAGAAATTAGCTGCGTCCGGAAAATCCGCGCCCCAATGGTTGATGAAGATCGGCGCCTCTCCCGACGAAAGCACGCGGCTGAACTCCGTGGAGGTGGCGGTACGAATCTCGAGGTCGATCCCGATCTTCTCGCGGATCGTCTTTACTAGATGCGCGGCCATCTTGTCGGAGCCGTCGAACTTCTCGACCCAAAGGGCAAGCTTCGGAAAGCCTTTGCCGTCGACGAATCCCGCGCGCGCAAGCTCTCCTCGCGCGTCGAAGAGCGTGCCGGGCACCTGCGCGCCTTTGTTGAATCCGTCCATTCCAGGCGGAATCCAGCCGGTTGCCGGAAGCTGGCCCCCTTGCAGGATCGCCGGGATGTTGTCGCGCTCGGAAGCGATCGCGAGCGCGATCGCCTTGCGGACGCCGACGCTCTTGAGCGGGCCCGAATTGACGTTGAAGCCCACGTAGTATGTGGCGAGATACGGAAACTGCTCGACGCGGATATGGCTCGCGCCATTCGCGTTCCGTGCCTTCAGCAGATCGCTCGTCGTCGCGTTCAGCAGGATGTCGATCTTCTCGGCCTCGAAAAGTTCGCGAGCGGTCGAATCGTTCGGCTCGACGACCGCCTGGATCGTTTTGACGAACGGCCCCTTCATTCCTGATAGCGCGAAGTAATCCGGGTTCTTCTCGAGGGCGATGAGCTTGCCCTTCTCCCACTTGCTCAGGCGGTACGGTCCGAGGGTTGCGATCTTGCCTGGCGTGGCCCAGGCCGCGCCATACTTCTTGATCAGGTCGAGACGGATTGGAAACGTCACCCAAAAGCTCGGCATATGCAGGAAATACGGCACCGTCTTGCGAAGCTTCACGGTGAGATGGTTGTCGGCCACGGCCTTCACCCCGACTTGGTTGGCGTCTTTCAACTTACCCGCGTGAAAGGCTTCCGCGTTTTCGAGGTCAAATAGGAAGCTCGCGTACTTGGACTTCGTTTTCGGATCGAGCAGCCGGATCCACGAATCGCGGAAGTCGGAGGCCTTGAGCGCGCGGCCGTCGGACCACTTCACGCCGCCCCGCAGATAGAACTGATATGTCCTTCCATCAGGCGAGACTTCCCAACGCTCCGCTAGGGCGGGGCGGGGCTTGAGATCCGGCCCTTCCTCCACGAGCCCTTCCATCAGGTTCATGATGATGTGGGTTTCGTAAGAAGTGTGGGCAAGGTTCCAGTCGAGCGTCACCGGATCGGCGGTCAGCCGGAAACGCAGCTCCGAAAGCGGCGAGCTGGCCAGTCCAGGCAGGCCGCCAAGAATGAGACCCACCGAGAGGCAAAGAGCGGCGACAAGCGAAACGCGCATCCCTCCATCATAAAGCCATCCAAAGGTGTCCGCCACCTTTTGGTAGCATCACCGCGTCAAAAAAAAAGTGGGGACCACCTTTTTTGACTCACAGCATCCGGACGTTGCTTCGAGGTTTTTCGCGGGTTAAAATTTGGCCTCTTATTCACAACAGGGCAGGAGACTTTCATGACACGTACTCTCTCGATCCTCGCAATGACATTCGCGGCTATGGTGCTTTCCGCCTGCGCAACCGCCGGCCATTCCGCCCGTAATCCAAGCTCCGCCGCTCCCGAGATCCAGCGCCGCATGGTGAACGAGGAGTTCGCGAGCGATCCGAAGTCCTGGATGTCCACCAAGAATGAAGAGCTCGTCGCTTACTGCGGCGGCAAGTACGGCGAAGTCAAGATCACCAAATACGTCAAAGAGGCGAACGGCCAGAAGCATTACATCGTCTCCATCACCTCACCGAACCGCCGGAAAACTGGCTCGGTTCATGCGGTCGTCTACCGCGGCAGTGTCCGCGCCGGCGATTATCCGGGCCTCGTTCTCACGGGCGCACGGGCGAACTCCTCCAATTGGTTCGTCGTTCAACACCTCAGCTCCTATTCGCATGGCGGTGTTTCCGACAAGGCCACCATCTACGGATTCGACTGGGATGATAGCGGGAGCCTTGCGGGGGTGACTGTCGCCGGCGACTCCGGAGTCGAAAGCATGTACTCCTGCCAGACCGAGCCGAACCGGCCGGGCAACTGGGAAAAAGAAACAAACTGATCTTCCTCCCAATAAAACTCGAGGGACACCCGCGTTTTCATTGTGGGCGTCCCCAAGCTTAGCTATAAAAAGTTCATGAGCGATAACGAGATCCCCGCTACCCCCGCCTCCCCCCGTGAGATCCAAGACTTGAGAGACATGGCGGACTTGGTCTCGCTCTGCAAGCGCCGAGGCTTCGCCTTTCCTTCTAGCGAGATTTACGGCGGCATCAACGCCTGCTGGGATTACGGCCCGCTGGGCGTCGAGCTCAAGCGCAACATGAAGGAGCGGTGGTGGCACGCGATGACCGATCGCGAGGATATCGAAGGCCTCGACGCCGCCATTCTGATGCATCCTAAAGTTTGGGAAGCGTCCGGCCATGTCGCGACCTTTTCCGACCCCCTCGTCGACTGCAAGAAGTGCAAGAACCGTTTTCGCGCGGACCAGGTGGACGCCGCGTTGCTCGCAGCCAAAAAATGCCCTGAGTGCGGCGGCGAGCTGACCGAGCCCCGCAACTTCAACCTCATGTTCAAAACTTTCATGGGAGCCGTCGAGGACGCGGCCGCAATCGTCTACCTTCGGCCCGAGACCGCGCAAGGCATCTACGTCAATTTTCTGAACGTCCAGCAGTCCGCGCGCCAGAAGATCCCTTTCGGCATCGCGCAAATCGGCAAGTCCTTCCGCAATGAGATCACGCCCGGCAACTTCATCTTTCGCACTCGCGAGTTCGAGCAGATGGAGATGCAGTATTTCGTCAAGCCAGGCTCAGATATGGAATGGTTCGAGACATGGAAAGCCGCACGCATCCAGTGGCATCTCGACAACGGCATTCGCAAGGAGAAGCTCCGCTTCCATGAGCACGGCAAGGGCGAGCTCGCGCATTACGCGCGCGCGGCGTTCGACATCCAGTACGAGTTCCCGTTCGGCTGGCAGGAACTCGAAGGCATCCACAATCGCACTGATTTCGATCTGGGCCGCCATCAACAGTTCAGCGGCAAGAAGCTTGAGTACTTCGACGAAGAAGCTAAGGAACGCTACCTTCCCTACATCGTCGAGACCGCGGTCGGCTGCGACCGCGCGCTACTCGTCGCTCTCGTCGACGCCTACCGCTTCGACGGTGAGCGCACCTGGCTATCGCTCCATCCGGCGCTCGCGCCTTATAAAGTCGCCGTCTATCCGCTCATGAAGAAGCCCGAGCTGAAGGCGTTCGCCGAGAAGGTCTACAACGACGTGAAAAAGAAATTTCGCGCTACCACCGACGAGGCCGGTTCAATCGGCAAGAGGTACCGCCGGCAGGACGAGATCGGCACGCCCCTCGGCGTCACCATCGATTTTGACACTCTCGATAATCAAACCGTCACCGTCAGACACAGAGACTCTATGGTCCAAGAAAGGATCAATGCCGAAAACCTCGTCAAATTCATCGAAGATACGTTCGAAAACTGGGGCAAAGAAAAGCCATAAAGCGGTCTACTCGTTCGGCGACGGCAAAGCTGAGGGTGCGGAGTCCCAAAAAGACCTGCTCGGCGGCAAAGGGGCGAACCTCCATGGCATGACGAGCCTCGGCCTGCCCGTACCTCCCGGGTTCACGATTTCAACCGAGGTCTGCACGTTTTTCTACGGGAACAAAAAGTCGTACCCGAAGTCGCTCGAAGCGGAAGTGCGCGCGGCGCTCTCCAAGGTCGAGAAGTCGATGAGCCGCAGCTTCGGAGGGAAGAAGAATCCGCTCTTGGTCTCCGTCCGCTCGGGCGCGCGCGCATCCATGCCGGGGATGATGGACACGATCCTGAACCTGGGCCTCAATGACGAGACGGTCGAAGGGCTGATCACGGAATCGAGCGACCCGCGCTTCAGCTACGACAGCTACCGACGCTTCATCATGATGTACTCGGACGTCGTGCTCGGCATCCATTCCAATCAGTTTGAGAGCGCGCTCGAGGATATGAAGCACGCCCAGGGTGTCGAGCTCGATACTGAGCTTTCGGCCGAGAGCCTGAAAGAGCTGGTCCAGTCCTTCAAGCAGATCGTGCGCACTCAAGGCAAGAGATTTCCCGAGGATCCCTGGGAGCAGCTCTGGGGCGCGGTCGGCGCGGTCTTCAGCTCGTGGATGAGCCCGCGCGCGATCACCTACCGGCGCTTGAACGAAATCCCCGAGGCCTGGGGCACAGCTGTCACGGTCCAGTCGATGGTTTTCGGCAACATGGGGAGCGACTGCGCCACCGGCGTCGCCTTCACGCGCGACCCTTCCACCGGCGAAAAGAAATTCTTCGGCGAGTTCCTCATCAACGCCCAGGGCGAGGACGTCGTCGCTGGCATCCGGACTCCGCAGCCGATCAACGACTCCTCCCGTCATGCTTCGCACGGGCAAGGTGCCGACAAGCTTTCCACACTTGAAGCTGAGTTGCCGAAAGCTTACGGCCATCTCGTCAAAGTTTATCAGAAGCTCGAGAAGCATTACCGGGACATGCAGGACATCGAGTTTACCATCGAACGTGGCAAGCTCTTCATGCTCCAGACCCGTAACGGCAAACGTACTGCAGCCGCTGCGCTTCGGATCGCGGTCGACATGGTGAAGGAGAAGTTAATCTCCAAGGAAGAGGCGATCCTGCGCGTGCAGCCCGAGCAGCTCGACCAGCTCCTGCATCCGGCCCTCGATCCCAAGGCCACCAAGAAAGTCATCGCCAAGGGTCTGCCCGCTTCGCCAGGCGCGGCGACCGGCCAGGCCGTATTTACGTCGGAAGCGGCCGAAAAATGGGTCGATGAAGGCAAAAAGGTCATTCTAATTCGCCTCGAGACCTCTCCCGAGGACATCGGCGGTATGGCCGTCGCACAAGGCATCTTGACCGCCCGGGGAGGGATGACGAGTCACGCGGCCGTCGTCGCGCGCGGCATGGGCAAATGCTGTGTTTCCGGGTGCAGCGTGCTTCGCATCTCGGAAGAGCGCCGCGAGATGATTGCCGGGCCGAACACGGTCAAGGAAGGCGATTTCATCACCCTCGACGGAAGCACGGGCGAGGTGATCCTGGGCAAGGTCGACACGATCACCCCGACGCTCAACAAGGATTTCAAGGAACTCATGGGGTGGGTCGACGAGATTCGCAGGCTCGGCGTGCGAGCGAACGCCGACACGCCGAACGACGCGCGTGTTGCCCGCGAGTTCGGCGCCGAAGGCATCGGCCTTTGCCGGACCGAGCATATGTTCTTCGAAGCAACGCGCATCGACGCCGTCCGCGAAATGATCCTGGCCGACAACCCGGATGCCCGCGCGCAGGCGCTCGCAAAGATCCTGCCCATGCAGAAGGCCGACTTCAAGGGACTGTTTCGCGAGATGAAGGGCCTGCCCGTCACGATTCGCCTGCTCGATCCGCCGCTACACGAGTTCATCCCGCACAAGGACGAGGAGCTCCAAGCGCTTGCCTCCAAGATCGGCGTGACTTTCGACCGCCTGAAGCGCAAGGCCGAAAGCCTGCACGAGTTCAATCCGATGCTTGGCCACCGCGGCTGCCGTCTGGGCGTGAGCTTTCCCGAAATCTACCGCACGCAGGTGCGCGCGATCATGGAAGCCGCCTGCGAGCTTGCAGCAGAGGAAGGTTTCAAGGTCACTCCTGAGATCATGATTCCAC
>JAYVOO010000494.1:0-3985 GCA_043757905.1 Oligoflexia bacterium | reverse complement strand
GCTCTTCATCAAAACGAGGGGCATGAGCGGTTCTGTTAGAATTTTGTTGCGAGACAAAAATTTAACGAAAGGAACCAGCCCATGCCCGAGAGGCAGTTTATCACCGGTATCGCCGGTGTGAAAGTCCATGATGTCTGGGAGCGAGAAGCCCAGATCGAGATTCAAGGTGATGCAATCATTTCGGATTCCACGGCCTGCCCTACTTGCCGTGCGAAGGTCTATCGAATTAAGGCAACCCGTTGCCGGACTTTTAACCACGCTCTTCTGGGCCAGAAGCTTGTCAGACTCAGGCTCCGGATCCCTAAGCTGTTGTGCCGCCCCTGCGGGCGGTACTTCATGCTCCCCGTGCCCGGTATTCTCCCCCGACGCAGATCCACCGAGCAGTTTAGGCAGGAAGTGTTCACCCTCCACCACGGCGGTCTCAGCCAGACAAGGCTGGCAACGACCCATCAGATCGGCACTGCGACGGTTGAGCGCTGGTACCAGGACTTCGTCGCTTATCGAGTGAAGGAACTCGAAGGCCGCCAGTGTCCTCTCGTCATGGGAATTGATGAACACTTCTTTAGCCGTAAAGACGGCTATGCCACGACGATTGTCGATCTCAAGAACCACAAGGTCTTCGATGTGGTACTAGGCCGCTCGGAAGCGAGTTTGAAAGCCTATTTGAAGCGTTTAAAGGGCCGAGACCGAGTCCAGGTCGTGGTCATGGATCTATCCGAAACTTACCGGAGTTTGATTAAGGCCTACTTTCCTAATGCGATGATTGTGGCCGATCGGTTTCACGTGGTCAGGCTTCTCAATCATCACTTTCTGAAAGTCTGGGGCGCGCTCGATCCGGAAGGGAGAAAGAATCGAGGGTTACTGAGTTTGCTCCGGAGACACGAGTGCAATCTGAAACCAGAACAGGTTCCGAAGCTTCAAAAATATTTCGATGAGGTTCCAGGGCTCGAACCGCTTTACCGATTCAAACAGGACTTGATGCAGCTGTTACTCAAGAAGCATCAAAAGCGGGTTGAGGCCAAGGATCTGATCCCGCAGCTCCTCTGGCATATGAACGAGTGCCTGCAGAGTCCGTGGGAAGCGATGCAAACCTTTGGCAGGACCCTGAAGAGCTGGCTCGAGCCGATCGTCCGCATGTGGCGGTTTACAAAGAACAACGGGATCACGGAAGGCCTCCACACGAAGATGGAGATGATCTCAAGACGAGCGTTTGGCTTTAGGAATTTTAAGAACTACCGGCTGAGAGTGATTGCGCTTTGCGGGTGGGATGGAGTATTTGCGATCAGGAAATAACTCGACGCAGAACCGTCGTGCCCCACGTAATGGGGAAGAGCCGACTTCGTCATGACCGGCGGCGCGGGCTACCGTTCCTTCAAAGACCTCACAGCCGACCCAGGCGACACCGATCTTCGCGACGGAGTCTCGCGCGAGCTCAAGGCCGTTGGCAAATTGGATCCCGCCACCTATGCGGTCGGGCGCTACATCAACTGCGAAGAAGGCCCGACGACCGGCAGTCCCGCTTGCGGGCCCTGAATGGGCAACGACTCGTTAATTTCGGTTATTTTTTTGGGAAAATGGTGGGTTGGGACGGAATCGAACCGCCGACACATGCCTTTTCAGGGCATTGCTCTACCGACTGAGCTACCAACCCGTGCCTGGGAAGTCGGAAGACTTATGAGCTATGCGATCTTGGCCTAAAAGGCAATGAGGATTATGCTGATCTTCATGGCGGAAAAATGGAAGGCTCACCTCTGGGCGGTACTTGCGCTGGCCGCGATCGCGCTCCGTTTTTTTTTGCTGAGCGACATGGAATTCAAGGGCGACGAACGCCATATGGTGGAGTACCTCGCCTCCCTGGGCACTCGGCCGTTCAGCCCGCTGACCGAGGTTTCCTACCATTCTGGAATTGCCCATTCGTCGGGAAGCCTCTACTGGCTGTGGTTACTTTCCTTAGGCTGCTTCACGCCACTTTGGCTGGGTGGAATCGTCGCGACCTTCAATAGTGCTGCGATCGTCTGGCCACTTTGGCTGCACCGGAGAAACCCGCGCGGGCTCATTCTTTTCGGCTTCGCTGCGGTAAGCCTGACGCTGGTCCTCGCGTCACGTAAGATTTGGGTACCCGATCTTCAGGTGCCGTGGACGCTGCTTGCGATCGCGTGCTGGATGCACGCGGTGCGCACGGGCCGGAATCGCTGGATCTTGGCGGCGGGACTGCTACTTCCCATCACGGGGCATATGTATCTTGCCGGCGCGCTGGCGCCGGGGATCGCTAGTGCGGCGATCACGCTCGCGCTCGTCGCTCAGCGCTGTTGGGCGAAGCTCAGGGCCTGGCTCGGAGGCTTGGCGCTCGGCTGGGCGACGTTTATTCCCTTCGGAGTCGCTGTCCTGTCCGGCCCGAAACAGGCCTCGGGCAGAGGCCTGCCGTCCGCAGGGGCGAACTCCTGGAGCTTCGAACTCTTTCAACCCTTGCTCTCGCGGCTTGCGACTCTGCCTTCGGCGCTCGGAGATTTCCAGACCTACCTGAAGCCTTGGCTCTCGGTTCTCCAGAGCCTGCCGTCCGCCTACCCTTGGCTCAAGCTGCTGATTCTCGCGCTGGTCGTCGGGATTGCGCTATCGACCTTCCTTTTCTGGTTCGGTCTCTATCAGATCGCGCGCAACTGGCGCGCGGCCCTGAAAGACGCGCTTCTGATCGCGGCCCTCGCCGTTCTTCCTGCCAACGCCCTCGCCCTGCAGCTGATTGGTATCGGCAATTACCTGCATTACTGGTTCGCGGTCGTGCCCTTCGCTCTCTACATCCTCGCCTGGGGACTGACGCAGAAAAACACTCCACCGATTCTTCGGCGCGTCGCCTGGTGGGCGGCTGCGCTCTCGGCCCTCACCTGCATTCTCTTCGCGCTGCTCGTTCACGAGGTGCGTGGACTGCCCGGCGAATACGGTCCCAGCTTTTCGACTCAGCCTGAGGCAAGAAACGGAAATTGATGAAACTGGCTCGCGCACTCGCCTTTTCCTTCGCCTCAATCCTGCTTCTCTCCGCTCCGAACGAAGCGGCGGCTGCCCCGCAAACCATCCACGGCGATCACGTCGACGTTTCAGCGTACGCGGCCGGGCCCTCGGAGCTAGGAGTGCGCTTTCAGCTCGAGCCCGAATGGCATGTCTACTGGAAGAACCCTGGAGACTCCGGCGCCGCGCCGAAATTTCTCGTCGAGCAGGGACCTCAGATCCAGGAAGTCCTCTGGCCGTATCCCGAACGACTCCCGGTGCAGGATCTCACCAACTACGGCTACCCGACTGAAGTGGTGCTTCCGCTCGTACTAGATGCGGATGTAAGCCAAGCGAAAGTACTCTCTCTGAAAGTGGAATGGCTCGTCTGCAAAGTTGAGTGCGTGCCGGGCTTCGGTCAATTCAAGATTCCGCTCCCGCTCCAAGCCGATCTCGCCCAAGCCGCGCTTCATGCAAAATACCGCGCGCGCGTTCCCAC
Source organism: Oligoflexia bacterium (assembly GCA_043757905.1). GTDB lineage: Bacteria > Bdellovibrionota > UBA1018 > UBA1018 > UBA1018 > JAYVOO01. The sequence continues at coordinate 507 of JAYVOO010000494.1, read as the reverse complement.
CGAGTCTTTGCGCTCAAAAACAATCGCGCGGACTTCGTCTGACTTCGCCTTCGAGATCGCAAGCCCCCCGCCGGATGCGAAAAATTTTTACGTCTACCCGGAGGACGGCGAAAGCTTCCAGACCCGATCCCCACAGATCGAGCTTGAGCCAGGGGGTAGCGGTGGACTTCGAATCAGCGTTCCGCTCTCCGTAAACGCCCCACCTCGATCGGGCGACACGCACTTCACGCTCGTCGCAAGCTCCGGCGACGGCAAGTCCACGCGCGCCTTCACGACTCGAGCCTCCTGGGCACCCGAGAGCGGCGGGCTGCTCACCGCAGTCTGGCTCGCGTTCCTGGGCGGATTGATTCTGAACCTCATGCCTTGCGTCTTCCCCATCCTCTCGCTGAAGATTTTCGGTTTCCTTTCCGAGCCCGATCCTCGGCGGAACCGCCGCGCATCGTGGAACTATTCGCTCGGAGTGGTGCTTTCGTTTCTCGTCGTCGGCGGTACGCTGACCGCACTTCG
>JAYVOO010000493.1:0-15131 GCA_043757905.1 Oligoflexia bacterium | reverse complement strand
TGCGCCTTTAGTTTTTCTCTCGAAGCTCAGGAGTGAGTCGGGCGAGCCCAGCGATCAGATCCGCCAGCTCTTCCTCGTCCCGTGTTTCACGCTCGACGAGCACCCAGGCCTCGGCGTCGCGCCGGGTCGCTTCCGCAAGCGCCGCGACCATGGCAGGATCGCGAGTGCTTTCTTCGTCCTTGAGTGCATCGAGTTTCTGCAGTGCCTCGATGTAATGGACTTCCATTACGGTCTCTTCGCGGGCGTACTGGGCAGATTCGCGTTCGATCAGCGCGAGTTGGTAGGATTCGACCTTGAGCTCGAGGATGTCCTGGATCATTTGGCGCTCGATCGGCCCGCCGGGAAGGCCGGAGTAGGTGACTTGGCCGGCGAGCAGTTGTCTGATGATTTGGTCTCCCTTGAGGAGGCCTTCCAGTTTCCACGCGCCGAACACGCGTTGGCGGACAGTCTCGCGGCGCGCGAGCTGCTCGGAATGCTTTCCGCGTAGGGAGAGGTCGAAGGCTGCGACCTGCTCATTCAAAACTCCGCGGGCGCTTCTCAGTGCCTCGACGTGCTCGGTCTGTTGGCGGAGTCTTCCCTTGAACTCGGCCTTCGCCTGATGACCCTTGAAGAGTCCGGCGCTCGCGGGCGTGGGAACCGGAAGCAAGAGCGTCCATGCGATCGAGAGAACTGAGAAGCGAAAGAAGCAGGTCAGGACCATCTCAGTTCTTCACGGCCGTGTCGCGCAGACCCTTGTCTTTGAAGCCGACTGAGACTGTGTCCGTGCCGATCAATTTGGCCGAGCCATGGAGCTCGATCGCGTAGCCTGAGCCGCGGTTCATCGGAAACGGGGAGTCGATCACGTAGATGTTGGACTGGTAGCCGACGTAGGTCCAGCCGTTCGTCGAACTCTGGGGAACTGCGGTGCCGTTCTTGTAGACCACGATTGTGGAAGGTTCCGGCTCGCGGGCGATGAAGACGTAGCGCGTGCGCATGGCGATGCGGCGCTCCTGGAGGCTCGACTTCAAATTGTCGACGATCGAGCTGATCGGATAGTAGCAGATGTCGTATCTCTTTCCGTAGAGCTCGCCTGCCATGCGCTCGTAGCGCGCGCCATGGTAGGAGTTGCCGTTCCGGCATGTGCCTTTGTAGGCCGCGACCGCGGAGTCAAAGCGCAGCTGGCCGGCGGTGCGGAAGCCTTTGAAGAAGGAGAGGTAGTTCTGGAAAGAGGCTTCGTCGTTCGTTGGAACGCTGAAGCCGTTCAACTGGCGATAAGTCACGCCCGAGCCATCCTCGCCGTTACCCATGACGAAGACCACGAGAAGCGCGTCGTCGCGCAGAAAGCCAGTCGAGGGAAGGCGCGTCTGGAGCGCGCTCTTGATCGTCTGAAAGCCCGGCTCGGTCGACTGCTGCTGGTTGGTCGTATCGAGCGCCATGATGAAGTTGTAGTTTTCGGGGCGACGAAAGACGGAAGGAGAGATTTGGCCAGGGCCGGGGCTCGATGCCGTCAGTCCTGGGTAAGCGGGCGTCCACTGGGAGCCCCAGTTGATGTCGTGGCGGGAGGCGAGCACCTGGTTGACCGGCCGATCGTTCAGGAGCGGGATCGTGGCAAAATGGTAATCCCAGCCGCTCTGCTCAAGCCCGGCGAGAAACGGTGGAATCTGCTGTTGGAGCTCGCCGTAGACTTCTTGCATCGAGCCGGAGTTGTCCTGCACGAGCAGGATGTCGACTTTGGCCGGGATCGTGAAGCTACCGGGCGAGACTCCTTCTTCCACCCGGCTTGCGGTGACGAAGGCGTCGGCTCCGCAGCCACTCAGAAATGAGAGGGCGACAGCCGCGATGGCTTGAGAGATCTGGTTTGCTGCGAGTACTTTTTTCAATGCTTTCATAAATTCGGACGCTCCGACGGGAGCTCTCCCTGAGATGGACTAACGCAAGGGGGGTGCCAAAATGGACACAGGGGGTCATAAGCTCTAAATCCTTCCGAATAACCGCGAACTAGCGCGCAAACTGAAAGCATCGTCGTAGAGCTCGCCCGACCTGTTCTCCCGGCAGGACCCAACGATTGACCACTCTTTGGACACTTTTCGACCACTTCGATCCCCATGCCGGTGCAGTTCCCATTCCCTTGATAAATCCAGGTACCACCGTGAGTTTGATTGAGGCCGAAACAAATCTCCCTTAAACTTGAACGTATGGAAAACACTGGAAACGTTCACTTCGAAGACGACACTCCTCAGTGGTACATCGCCTCGGGCGAACAATGGGTGGGCCCGCTAGCGGCCAGCGACGTCTATCAGAAGGTGCTGGATCAGGAGATCACTCTCGCCCATTTCGTCTGGAAGCCTGGACAGGCCGCCTGGCAGCGCATCTGCGACACGAAGACATTCCAGAGCGCGGTGCCCGCCCTGCCCGCTGCCAAACCCGTCGTCAAGAAGGCGTCGCCCGCCAAGCGCGTCGCGCCGCCGCCGGCTCCTTCCGAAGAGAAGACCTGGTTTCTCTTTTACAATGACTCGCAGTTCGGTCCGTTCTCCAACGAAGAGATCAGTCGCTTCATCTCGGTCGGCAAAGTCCACAAGCAGGTTTACGCTTGGAAAGACGGAATGGAAGGTTGGGAAAAACTTGGGATGGTGCTGGAGTTCTCAGACGCGTTCAACGACGCGCCCAAGGGACCGAAGCCTCCGGCCGCGCCGCGCGCGGGCGGCGCTCCGGCAGGAGCGAAAAAAGGTCCGATATCCGCGGTTCCCGGCGACAAGCGCCAGGCGCCTCGCAGCCCGATGATCGCGCGCCTGCTTCTGGCCAATAGCGACAGCGTCAGCGTCGCGATGTGCCGCGACGTCTCGATCGGCGGCATGCAGGTGCTCACCGACCGCATTCCCGGCGCCGTGGGCGCTCGCATCAAGATGAATGTGAGCCCGCCCAAGAGCAAGGGCACGGGCGGTGGCGCAGTGAAGTTTGCGCCTTTTGTCGCCGAAGGAACCATTGTAAGACATCTGGAGGACGGACGCGGCTTCAGCTTCCGTTTCACGAAACTTTCGGACGCTGCCCGACGTTCGATCGAAACTTACATCCAGCAAGCCGGCTAGATTCCAGGATCGGCCGGAGAGGAGTTCCTCCTTGGCCACCGCAACTTCCACTCTGCCTGCATCCAAGTCCGCGCTTCTCTCATTCATTCGCGAACACAGCTACCGCGAGGGCGATTTCACGCTCGTTTCTGGCAAGAAGAGCAAGTTCTACATCGACTTGAAGGCGACGACGCTGCATCCAGAAGGCGCGTACCTCATCGGACAGCTTTCGGTCGCGAAACTTCTGGCGCTCGGCCTCAAGATTCAGGGAGTGGGCGGGCTCACGCTCGGCGCGGATCCGCTGGCGACCTCAATCTCGCTTTCAGCGCGCGCCGTGGGCGTGATCTGGCCCGCGTTCATTGTGCGCAAGGAGTCCAAAGGCCACGGCACCGGCAAGCAAATCGAAGGCGCCGAGAACTTGCCCGCAGGGGCCGAAGTGCTCGTGCTCGAGGATGTCGTCACCACCGGAGGCTCGAGCATCGTCGCGATCGAGAAGCTCCGCGAGGCGGGTTATAAACCCACGGCAGTCCTCACGGTGGTTGACCGCGAAGAGGGTGGAGGGGAGAAGATCGAGGCGTTGGGAGTGCGATTCCTGACCCTGGCCACGCTGAAGGAAGTCCAAGCGCTCTGAGTGCCTTTAGATCACGGTGTCGCGCTTGAAGTGCGCGTCGTCGGTCTCCGGGTAGTCGACCGTGTAGTGCAGGCCGCGGCTCTCCTTGCGGAGGGCCGCGCATTGAACGATGGATTCAGCGACCGTCAGCAAGTTTCTCAACTCGATGAGATCCTTGGTGAGCAGGTAGCTCCAGTAGTAAGCGTCGACCTCGGCTTTCAGTAGCTCAAGCCTGCGCTTGGCGCGTTCGAGCCGGCGATTGCTCCGCACGATCCCGACGTAGTTCCAAAGCAGGTGCCGGATCTCGAGCCAGTTCGCGGCGATGTCGATGCGCTCTTCCATCGGGACGGCTTGACCAATGTCCCAGGAGGGAAGCGGGGGAATAGTGTGTGCGCTCGCACCATGGGTTTCCAGCTCTCGGGCCCCATGCTCGGCCGCGCGGTGTGCGAAAACGACTGCTTCGAGGAGTGAGTTCGAGGCCAGCCGGTTGGCGCCGTGGAGCCCGGTGCAGGCGACCTCTCCAATCGCGTAAAGTCCTGCGACGTTGGTTTGGGCGTTTTCGTCGACGAGCACGCCGCCGCACATATAATGAGCGGCCGGAACGACGGGGATCGGGTCGCGCGTGATGTCGATGCCGTATTTGAGACAGGTTTCGTAGATGTTCGGAAACTTCTTGCGGAGCTCGTCGGGATCAAGCCGAGTGGCGTCGAGCACGACGTGCCGGTCCCCTGTGCGCTTCATTTCGATGTCGATTGCGCGCGCAACGATGTCGCGCGGGGCGAGCGAACCCATCGGATGGTGCCGAATCATGAACTCTTCGCCAGCGAGCGTCTTGAGGACCGCGCCCTCGCCGCGCATCGCCTCGGAGATGAGGAAGGTTTTCGCTTCCGGGTGAAAGAGGCAGGTCGGATGAAACTGCATGAACTCGAGGTTCGCCACGAGCGCGCCCGCTCGGATGGCCATCGCGATGCCGTCGCCGGTCGCGGTGTCGGGGTTGGTCGTGTAAAGATAGACCTTGCCCGTTCCGCCGGTCGCGAGCAGGGTGATGCCGGCCGCGACGGTCAAGATGTTCCCCTCCCGCTCATTGAGGACGTAAGCGCCCAGGCAGCGGCCGGGTTTGCGCCAGCGCTTGAAGACTTTGCCTTCGGTGATGAGATCAATCGCCACGTGATGATCATAAAGGCGGATCGTAGGGTGTTCCGCCACGCGCGCGAGCAGGGCCTTCTCGATCTCCCAGCCGGTCAGGTCGTCGGCGTGGAGAATGCGGCGCTTGCCGTGACCGCCCTCTCGGTGGAGATCGAATGCCTCGGCCGGATCCACCCCGCCGACGGCCTGCGCGCCCGAGGCGTGCGCGCGCGTGAATTTCACGCCACGCTCGATGAGCTCACGGACGCGGGCTGGACCTTCTTTCACGCAGATCTCGACGATCACGCGGTTGCACAGTCCGGCGCCGGCTCTGAGAGTGTCCTCGGTATGTTCTTCGAGGCTGTCCTGCTCAGACCAAACGGAGGCGATTCCTCCCTGCGCGTAGCGGGTGGAACCCTCGGCAGGTTCTGCCTTGCACACCAAAGTCACGGCAAAGCCCTTCTCAGCGAAGTTCAGTGCCGCACTTAACCCCGCGATTCCAGTGCCTAAAATCAGGACTTGGCAAGAAGTGTTATGTGCTACCATGGTTTTGGGGGGCTTATAGCATGGATCGCTGGCCTTTGGGATTCTTAGCCAATTTAGGAAGAGCAGCCGTCACGGCGGGCCTTCTTTCACTCGGGCTTTGGCTCGCGGTGCAATCCTCCTTTCACGGCCGTGAAGAGCGAAAGACGATGGAAGCGGAGGCCGTCAAAGCCGAGCTCCAGCTACTGGTCGGATCCGCTTGGGAGGCGCTCGAAACCGTGCGGGACCGGGCGCTCAGCTTTTATGAGATCCGAAAGCTCACGCCGCAGTCGCGGCCCGCCGCGCTCACGCATCCCGCGCTTTTAGTCTGGGCAGAGCTGAAAGTGCATGGCGACGCGATCGACGGCGTGGTGCAGTCGGCCGCCAATCCGCTCTGGGCAGGGGGCAAGGAGCGCGAGAATTATTATTTGCAGGCCGCGATCCAACAATTGAAACCTTCGGAAGTGCGACGCAACCGCGTCGCGCTCGTGCGCCTGAAGCAGGATCCCGCCCGGAGTCGCGAGTGGATGGCGCTCGCGTTCAGTCTTCCGATGCCGAACGAAAATCTGATTCTCGCAGTCGTCGACCCAGTCGTGGCGTTCGCCAACTTGAAACGCTGGAAGGGCCAGCAGATCCGCGGCTTCGTGATGACCGACAACGCGATCGTGCTTGCTCATTCCCAGGAGTCCTACGCGGGCGCCGACTTTCAACGCCTCGCGATCTCGCGCGAAGGAGACGCGCTTTCCACTTACCGGGCGATCGATTCGCTGCCAGTCGTGTCAGCCTTCGCCAAGCTCGGGCGCATGCCGATTGGCGTCGTCGCCGAGCGCGTGACCCAGCCGCCGGAGATCTTTTCGCTCGATTCGCTGACAGGCCTGGGAGCGCTCCTATCGCTCAGTCTCGCGTTCACAGGTGCGTTCGGTTTTCTGCGGAGAAGGAAGCCTGAAGTCTTGAGTCCTGCTCTGCCTCCTCCTTTCTCGCCTCCCTTGGACCTCCCGGTGATCACCGCGCCGCCGTCGATCGAGAAAGCGATCCAACAGCTCTCCCACTCTTCGGTGGCCCGGAGCACCGCGAGGAGCGAGCTTTCTGAAGAGCATCAGTACCTGCTCGTTCAGTTCGAGCGTGAGGTTGTGGCAGTCGCGAGCGTCGAGCGGCTCGCGCATCGAATCACTGATCTCGCAGCCCGGGTGGCAAAAAGCCCGGTGCTCTTTTTCGTCTATTCCGAGAAGTTACAGATCGCGATCCTTCATACCTACGCCGGTTTCCAGAACGGCGCTCGACCACCGGGCATGTCGTTTCCGGTCACTACGGATCTTCTCAACCGGGTCATGGAAGGACCGCGTGAGCGTTCCGCTGAGGCGCTTGAGAGCTATCCGCCGCTCCTCAGGCTCTTGAAGACCCGGCTCGCGACCGACGGCCTGGTCCCGCCTTTCGAGGCATGGGCCGTGACGAGCTACCTGAGCCCGAAATTTCTTGGGGCCATGCTTGTGCTCGAATCCTCAACGGAGGCCCGCGCGAACCATGAGCCTGATTTGGCGAGACTGGTACGGGCAACGGGGTTATCCTTTCTGCAGCATGCGAGCGAACCTCGAATTTGAGCCAAGGTGTCGGGCTGAGTTGAGCGGGCGGGCGCTCGTCGGGAATTTTGCGGCGATCTGTGCCCAGGTGCCTACCCAGGCCGTCATTCCGATGGTTAAGGCGGATGCTTATGGGCACGGGGCCGCCTGGGCCGTCCGGCAGCTTGCCGGGCTCGATCAACTCTACGCATTCGGGGTGGCGACGCTCGAGGAAGGCAAGGAAGTGCGGCTCGCGCTGCGAGGCGCCCAGGCCAAGGCCAGGGTCATGATCTTCTCGGGAACTGCGCCCTGGTCCGAGGAAAAAGGCCAGTTCTGCGAGCGCCACGGACTGACTCCGGTGATCTCGACAGAGCCCGACTGGGTAGAGTTCCTGAAGAAGGGCTGGCCAGAAAAGCTCTCGTACCACCTGAAATTCAATACCGGCATGAATCGCCTTGGACTGCCGGTGGCATTCGCGTCGCACGTCGCGCGAGCTCTCAGCAATCGGCCGATCGGCTGGCATCCTGAAGGAATCTGTAGCCACCTTGCGATGGCCGAGGACCCTGACTCCAAACTTTCGCTCTCGCAGAAAGAGCGGTTCCGCTCCCTTAGGAGCGAGCTCGGAACGGTACTGGCCTCCGCGCAATTCCATCTCGCCAACAGTTCGGCTATCTGGAACGCGAAGCACTGGGGCCTGGATGGCGTCACCGATATCGTCCGGCCCGGGATCTCGCTCTACGGCGTGCCTCCTTGGAAGGGCGCGCCTGCACGCGGGATCGCACCTGTCATGCGCCTGAGCGCGCAGGTCGTCGCGGTGAATCTTCTCAAGCGGGGCGAGACCGTGGGGTACGGCGGAACTTATACGGTGACCGGAGCCGCGCCGGAATCGGTCGCGATCTTGGCCGCGGGTTATGCTGACGGCGTCCATCGGCGCCTCAGTTCAACGGGTCGGGTGAGGCTCGGGGGCCGAAGCGAGAGGCTGCTCGGGCGGGTTAGCATGGATCTTTCGGCTGCCCAGTGCACGCCCTCCGTCCGTCCCGGCGAGTATGCCGATTTTCTCGGGCCGGGAATCGATATCTGGGAGCAGTCCGAAGCGGCTGAAACGATTCCATATGAGCTTTTGACTTCTGTGTCGGGCCGGGTACAAAAGATCTATGCCTAGCGAAGTCCGGGTGGAGAACGTCTACAAAGCGTTTCGGAAGGGCCGCGATCCCGTCTTGAAGGGCGTATCGCTCGACTTTCCTGCGGGCCAGCTGACTTACATCCTGGGCTCCTCGGGCGCAGGTAAGTCCGTTCTGCTCAAGCACATCCTCGGGCTGCTGAAGCCGGACTCGGGGCGCGTCTGGGTGGCCGGCAAGGACATCACCGAGCTCGAGGGCCGGGAGCTTGCCGAGCACCGAATCAACTTTGGCATGCTCTTTCAGAATTCCGCTCTCTTCGACGGGATGTCGATCTTCGAGAACGTGGCGTTCCCGCTCCGGGAGCATACGAAGATGACCGAGAAGGAAATCGAGGAGCGGGTCACGAAGACGCTTTCGCATCTCGGGATGACCACGCATTACGATAAACTTCCGAATGAGTTATCTGGAGGGATGCGGAAGCGCGTCGGCTTGGCGCGCGCGATCATCCGCGAGCCGAAGATCCTGCTCTATGACGAGCCGACGACCGGCCTCGACCCGGTGACTCGCACTACGGTGGATGAATTGATCGAGCGCCTGAAGAGCGAGCTGAAGCTCACATCCATCGTGATCAGCCACGATATCCCCTCGGCGCTGGGGCTGGCCGACAAGATCGCGTTTCTCCATCAGGGACAGATCGTCTTCTGGGGCACGCCCGAAGAGTTCTGCAAGGCACCGCATGAGGCGATCCGCGGGTTTCTGAAAGCCGAAGAGCGCGCGTTGCGGGCGTTCGCAGGCAAGATCGACCTGGGACTCGCACTCGGAGGAACTTCCGCATGACCGGCTTGAACCCCGAAACCTCGAGTTCCTGGCTCGTCCGCACCTCGGACAACGTCATCTTGGGGCCTTTCACCAAAGAGAGCATTTGCGCGCTCGTGCGCGAACGGAAGATCAACGCGCTCGACGAAGTCTGCCACGCCAATCATTTCTGGTTCTTCCTGCATGAGGATTCCGAGGTGAAGCAACAGCTCGGCATCTCGGTACCGGTCTTCAATCCCAAGAAGCCGCGGCCCGACGAAGAGTCCACTCAAACCGACACGTCGCCGGGCGATGATCAAGATACGGATCGTTTCGCCTCACCGGACGAGTTTCCGCGGGCACGCCGGGCCAAGGTGGTTCCGGTGGCCGGAAGCGCGCCCGTCCGGCGGCAGATGCCGGTCCCGGTGGAGGTCACCTCATTCTGGCGCGGGATCATCTGGGCGCTCGCGGTCCTGGTGATCGTGCTGCTTTACACGGTCTTTCGGATATTGGGCACGGCAGGCGCGGGCCGGTTGCCGGGTTGAAATGGTTTTCTCGGATCCAGGAAGAGAATATCAACCAGCGGCTTCTCCTGGCTTTCGGTCGGAATGCCCGAGTTGAGCGCATCGAGGATCTGCCTCTTGCGATGGTGGAGCTCTGAACGCCAGATCGAATGGTCGACTTCGACCCAAAGCACTCCGTCTTGAACTCTAAATGCCCGCGCATGCTTGGCGATGATGGCTCCGACGGTCGCATCCCAGCGGCCGACTGCTTCGGCTTCCCTTAGTCTCTTGCTCAGAGCGGGGTACTTGGCTTGGATTTTTCCCAGGATATGAACTAGACGTTCGAAGCCCATTTGTTCGAGCCTCCCATAAACAGGCTAGTCCGGTCATTAAAAAACACGGCCCCAATCCTTTCCTTTCGAAGCATGGAAGAGTACGTTGAAAAGCTAATGATGGCACGGAGCGCAGTCACTCTTTTTTTCGCATCATTCGCCTGCGTTTTCGCCTCGGCCTGCGGCTACACGCTTCAGACCTCGAAGAGCGAACTCGTTGATCGTGAAGGGATTCGCAAGATCTATGTTCGCCCGGTCAAGAACAAGACCTTGAAGCTCGGAGTTGAGAATCTCGTCTACAATGCCCTGCTTCGGAACATTGCGGCGAATGGGAATGTGAAGCTAGTTCAAAGCGAGGCGGATGCCGATGCGCGTCTGGAAAGCGTGATCTGGGAGGTCCAGTCTACGATCTCGAGCTCGGTCGCGGCTGGCTCGGATCCGGTGAATTTCTATCCCGGCCTTCAGGTCGCGAGCGAGTATTCCGCGCAGCTCGTTTGCCAGTTTTCACTCTACAAGGAAGCCGATCGAAAAGGGCCGACACGCCTGATCTGGAGCTTGCACTTCACACGCTCCAAACTCTTCCCGGCGTTCGTTCAGATCGGCGTGCCCGGCACCACGTCGCCGCTGATCACTGAAAGCGAGTTCTACCGAACGATCGGCGATATCGCTTCGAGTATGATGGACGACGTGCATGAATCCATGTTCTCTATGTTCTAATGCCGAAACTTGAGCCCAAGATGATTCAAAGAGATCTCGAGAGGGGACTGGTCTGGCCTCTCTATTGGGTCTACGGGCCGGAGAAGATGAAGTCGCGTGAGCTCGTCAAACGCATTCGCAAAACCGTGCTGGGCGAGCAGGCCGGCGAGAGCGGCCGCTCGGGCCTGAGCCTGAGCGAAGAGTGGCTTGAAGGTACCGAAGTAGACGCGTCCCAGGTCCTAGACTCCGCGCAGAGCCCCTCGCTCCTGGGCGGGGTCCGGCTGATCATCGTGCGCGACGCGCACGCGTTGAAGAACGCCGAGCTGCTCGCGGAGCTTCTCGGGCCGGCGGTACCGCTTCCTGAACTGACGAGCGTCTGTGTGCTTCTGTCGAAGGATTTGGATGCTCGGAAGAAATTCTCGAAGCTTCTGGTCGAAATGACCGCCGTCGTGCCTTGCGAAGAAGTGAGCGAAGGCGAGCGCGAAGCCTGGATCGGGTACCTCGCGAAGCGCCGCGCGCTCGAGGTGGGCCCAGACGATGTCCTGAAGCTCTCGACTCTCGATCCCTGGTCGCTCGACATCGTGGACCAGGAACTCGAGAAGCTCTCGCTTGGCGGCACCGTCTTCGCGGGCTCCGACTCCGGCCGACTTGGCGGCGCTGACGAGTTCATGGAGGCGTTCTTCGGGCGGGATCTGCCGACCGCGCTTGCCATCGCGGGCAGCTTCGCCGACAAGCCGGACGAGGCTTTGCCTTGTCTCGGGCTCTTCGCTTGGAACGTCCGCCATCTCGCGCTTCTAATCGGCAGCGGGGGGCGCGCCGCGCTCAACCCGTATGTCGCGGAAAAGCTCAAGCGGTGGGCCTCGAACTGGAAGCTAACCGAGGTGCTCGCGCTTCAGGAAGAGCTCGCTGCACTTGACTTCAATACCAAGCAGACTCCGCTCCTGCCGCTCGGGCTCTGGACAGATCTCGTCACTCGACAACTTCGATCGTCCGCCGCGGGTCTCTCTTGATCACCTGATCCATCGTTTTCGTGTCGAACGGCAGGACCGTCACTTCGAACGGTCCCGTCAGTGTCTTGTTGCTCCCGGCATCCATCAGACGCCAGCGGTAGGTCTTGCCGATGGGTAAGGGAATCTTCACAAACCTTATTTTCGAGACGATCGGCTGGGAGCGGTACGCTTTGCCTTGGTCGTCGGTGATGTTGAGGATGCCGTCAAGCGGCGTAGGCCAGGAGAAGCTGACCGTCGCGAATTTCTCCTTGAGGAGCAGGATCAACGTTCCCGGTTTGGGATTGACCTTAGAGGACGCCCCGAGCGGCGTCGACGAGGGACGAGGCGAGGCATTGGGCGTTGAGGTCGGAACCGGCACGTTCGGGGGCTGTGGCTCCGTTGGTTTCTGGTCGCGTGGCGTGAGTCCGGGCGGCGCGCCCTGGTCTCCGTCTTCTAGCGCGTTGCCTGAAGCGTCGGTCTGGATCAGTTGCGAGCCTGACTGGTTGCTTGCGCTCTTGCCATCGGCGACAACCGTGCGGTCGCGCATTTCTACTTTGAAACGCGGGCTGCCGAAGAGGCGCGAGGGTACCTTGACGTCGACTTTCCCCTTGAGGAGCTGTACGCCCGCGTCCTCGCCCAGCCGGATCATGCCGCGCTTCAGGACGAGGAAGGTGTTCTGCTGGAGCTCAAGGCCGGTGCCATCGTCGAAACTCAGGGTGGCGCCCCCACCGGGGCCGACCCAAATCGCGTCGCGGTTGAAGAGGCGGGATTCCTTCCCGAGCGATACGAAGGCGGAGCGCCCGAAGCGCTTTTGCTCGATCTTGCCTCCGATGACGGTTGCGATCGCACCCTCAGTGCCGCCTTGGCCGTTCGGGCTTCCGAGATAGGAATTCCGCGCGAATAGCCCGAAGCAGGTGAGTGCGCCAAACAGGAAGATCGCGCTGAATGCCCACTCTATGATTTGCGCTTTCGTCTTTTTTGGCTTGGGTTTCTCAGGTTTCTTGGCCATCTCAATATCTCGTGCAGATCACGACAGTCACGTCGTCCTGCGGCTTGAGCCCTTGGATCGTTTCGGTGCGCTCCTCGAGAAGCGTCTCTAGGAGCTTGCCCCCCTTGAGCTTGCCCCCTTTTTTTAGGATGCGGATCAGATGGCGGCGTTCGAAGAGGTTCTCGTCGCCCTTGTAGCAGTCGATCAGGCCGTCGGTGTAGAGGAAGAGTTGGGAATTCTTCTCCCAGACGCCTTCGAGGATCGTCGGGTACTCGACCTCGGCCTCGCGCCCGAGCAGCATCCCGTCCTGGCCGATTGGTTTGATTTTTCCTTCGGCCGAGAGGATGTAAGGCCAGTTGTGGCCGGCGTTGGCGGCGTACATCTTGTCGGAATTGGCGTCGAGCACGACGGCGAAGAAGGACATGGAGAGCGCGCCGCGGGACGACTGGTAGACCGCGCGGTTGAAGAGCCGGAGGATGTTGCGCGGATCCTGGCCGACTTCTGCATCCTGCTCGATCCAGCCCGAGAGCATCGCAAGCGCGCCCTGAGTCGCCGCGGTGACGAGCGCGGACGAGACTCCGTGGCCCGTGACGTCGCCGATCAATAGCAGGATCAGAGGCTGTTTCCCGGGCAGAGGCAGCGTGAGATAACCCCACCAGTCGCCGCCGCACTTGTCGGCCATCTGCACGAAGCTATAGATATCGTGGCCTGGCAGTCGGACGAGCGGAGGGGGGAAAAGCATCTTCTGGACTTGCTGCGCGAGCACGATCTCAGATTCGACCATTGCCTGGCTCTTGGTCTCCGCGATCAGCCCGACGATTTTCTCGGCCATCGAGTTGAAGCTGCGCTTGATGACGGAGATCTCGTCAGTCTCGGTGATCTTCACGCGCGTGTTGAAGCGCCCGCTGCCGATCGCCTGCGCCGCCAGGCTGAGCTCGAGCAGTGGTCGCGTGAGCCGGTTGGCAAAGATCCGGCCGATGAAAAAGCAGCTGAAGAGGAATCCTCCGACCAGGAGCAGTGCTTGCCGTAGCACGAAGTCGAGCGCCTCAAGCAGCGCTCGCTCGGAATTCAGCGATAGTACGGTCATGTCCTCGAGAAACCCCGCGAAAGCGACAATCCCGTCCTTGCCCGTGCGCGTGATCCCGGAGCTGCCGGCGCCCCCCTGGCTCGTCGAGAGCGCAATGATATCGCTCTCGGAGAGCCCGGTCGTCGTCATCAGGCGTTCGAGTCCATCGGTGCCTGCGTCGCTCCAGATCACTTTGCCCTTTTTGTCGCTGAGCAAGATCGCGTGCGCGCCGTCGGCTGCGCCGAGACCATCGAGGGAGAGCAGGCTCAAGCGGTTGAATTTCGGGCCGCGGGCCATGACGAGTAAAGTAGGGACAAAGAGTCTCGGACCGGCCGAGATGAAGATCGGGTGGGGCGCGAGCTTTCCGTCGAGCTCCGCGCAGACCGTGCGCACCTCGGGACTGCGGATCCAGGCTTCCGGCGCGTAGCCGAGATCCTTGAGTGGCTTGACGAACGGGTGGGCGATAGTCACTTTCGGTTCGGATCCGCAGGGATCCGCGGCGAGCCAGACGAGGTCTTTTGAATCACCCACCTTTTCAAGATCCACGAGCTGTGCGACGAAGATCAGGTTCTCGAGGCTGCCAGAGACGCGGTTTGTGCTGGCAAGTTCCGTCTCGTAGACGGTGGCGAGGCGCTCACTCTTGTAAAGGCGCAGGAAAAAGCCGGTGACCGCGCTCAGCGCCACGAACACGAGCGAGAAGATCAGGATGGTGAGTTTGGTGCGGTAGCTGAGTTTCACGTTTCTCCAAGTTTACCATGGAGAATCGCAAACCTACGCAAACCTCGGAGGCAGGGAAGCGGGAAAAGGCGACATCAAATTTTTGACGAAAAAAAACCCGGAGAACTCGTGACGAGCGCTCCGGGTCCAAAGAATTTAGATCTTACTTGGAGAGAGCGTCGGGAAGAGTCTTCTTCACGAGGGCGTTCAGGCGGCTGATCTTGCGGGCGGCCCGGCCCTTTGGGAAGGCTCCCTTGGAGGCGGCCTTGCTCACGGCCTTGACGGCGGCGTGGTAGGCATCCTTGACCTTCGCGAGGTCCTTGGACTTAAGCGCGTCGATCGCGCCGCGAAGGGCGTTACGGGTCGTGCTGCGAACGAGAGTGTTACGGGCGTTGCGGGCATCAGCCTGCTTGGCACGCTTGGTGGATTTACGTGTATTAGCCATGATTTTTCCTTTTCACACCGGCAATTAATTAGCCGCCGGTTCACTGGGGTGAATACTCAAAAGCAGTTGATTTTTCAACTCTGTTTTTGTCAATCGGAGCGAGGGGGGGGCGGGGCCTGACTCTGGGGAGGCTAGCCGCCTAGGAGCTTCTTCACGTACTTTCCGATGCCGGTTTCAAGCTGCGTGAATGGCTTCGCATATCCTTCAGCGCGCAACTTCTCCATCTTTGCCTCTGTGAAATACTGGTACTTGTCACGAATCGCCTCCGGAGTGTCGATGTACTCGAGGCGGCCGGTCTTGGCGCTGGCCTGGAAAACAGAGCGGGCTAGCGAGACGAAGGTGCGAGCTTTGCCCGAGCCGAGATTGTAGATTCCGCGCTTCAGAGGAGTCTCGAGGGCGAAGTGCAGGACGTCGACCACGTCGTCGATAAAGACGAAGTCCCGGCGCTGCTCGCCGTCGGCGATACCCTTGCGGTGGCTCTTGAAGAGGCGGACTGCGCCCTGTCCGGCGAGCTGGTCGAAAGCGTGAAGCGCGACGCTGGCTTGTGGACCCTTGTGGCGCTCGCCGTAGCCGTAGACGTTGAAAAACTTGAAGCCCGACCAGGCGGGTGGGGTCAGGCCAA
>JAYVOO010000492.1:0-4007 GCA_043757905.1 Oligoflexia bacterium | reverse complement strand
CTCGACGCCGCCGAAGCGGCTGCCGCTGCCGCGGGATTCGCCGAGCGGGCATTCGATTCGCTGCCCGGCGCGCCGGCCGTGACCGCGATGTCGATCGGATCGGTCTTGCGAGTGACGTACGATTTCTTCGCGGGATCGAAGAAGCTCATCTCGAGTCCGGGAATCGTGAACTTGCCCTGCGAGCGCGGAATCAGCAGCAGCTCGAATACCTTTTGCCCTACTCCGCCCTTGCCGGTCTTGGCCTGGCCTTTGGAGTCGTAGAGCTCGACCGTGTCCGGCCACTTCACTTTGGGCTCATTGATGGCAGCGACGTTTCCGCGGCCCTCGACCTTGACAGTGAGTGACACCGGCTCGTTGGCGCGTACCTCATACTTGTTCACCGCCGCTGTCAGGGTGAAGTCCCCGACTCCTCCAGTAAAGGAGTCGGGCCTCCCGGCCTCGGGAAGCGGCAGCACACTCAGGTGAATCGGATCGCTCTTCTCCGTACCCAGGCGCGGGGCGACCTGATTGAAGAAGTTCGAGATCGGATCATCGTCGTCGCCCATTCCTCCGAGAGGCATGAAGTAATTGAATCGAAGTGAGACCGAGTCGATCGTGAGTTTGCCTTCCTGGAGAGGATAGGCGGCATAGCGGATCAGGAGCGCGCGTTGGTAGATCTGGCCGTCGACATTCGAGCGCTCCCAGTCCAGGCGCTGGCCCATCACCGGCGCGTCCATGTCGTCGCGCAGGAAGCCCTTTAGATCAGGAAACTTGTCGACGTTCATCGCGCTGACCTGGGCCTTACGGTAGATGTAGTAACTGACCACGACCTGCTCGCCCTTATAGGCCGTATCCTTGTCGATTTCGGCGCGCACGAGCACGGGCCGATTAGCGACGCGCTTGGCGGAGCCACGAAGGCCAACGCCGCCGCCACCGTAACCCGGCGGAGGAGGCGCGCCCGCGCCTGAAGGCACCACGCGGATCGGAAGATCGGGGGCGTTGATGCTGCGGCCGCTGGCTTTAACCTTGAGCCCCGAGATCTTGAAAGTACCGATCTTCTTGGGACGCAAGACGAGCGTGACCGTCTGCGTATTGCGAACGGAGAATTGGCCGTTGACGATCAGCGAGCGAATCTGGCTGTCCTGATACTGGTTGACGAGCTCGAACGCGGGCGCCTCATAGGACGGGTCGCTGAAGGAGACGTGCCCGCCCGACTCCATGACGAGACGGAGCGAGACGGAGTCGTCCAGGCCGATCTCCGTGCGATCCACTTGCGCGGTGAAAGTTGCGCCGTCCTCGTTCGGCGCCGCCCGCGTTTCGAGCGGGGCATGCAGGGTCAGGACGCTAGCGCCCGCGAAAATGAATGAGGCGAGAGTGGGGAACAGGCTACCAGTCTTTTTCATTGGGGTTCGGGTTTCCGCTCTGTTTCTTTAGGCGCGAGCGCAGATCCATCTCCTTGTTCTTCAATTCCGCCATCACGCGGTCGGCATCGTCCTTTGTGAGCTGCGTGGACTTGAACTTCTGCTTCTCGGTCTGGGAGACCTGCGACTGCTGCTTGTCTTTGCCGTCTTCCTTGTCCTTTTTGTCCTTATTCTTATCCTTGTCCTTGTCCTTGTCGTCTTTGCCTTTGCCCTGGCCTGGGTCCTGCTTGTCTTTCGGATCTTTTTGATCCTTCTGATCCTTCTGATCCTTTTGATCTTTCTTATCTTTATCGTCTTTGCTCTGCTGCTTCTGTTGCTGCTTCTGCTGCTCCAGGAGCTCGAGATTTTTGCGGATGTCCTGCTGGAGACTCTCGTCCCCCTGCTTGCGCGCGGAATTCATCGCACTCAGATAGGATTTCGCGGCCGCCGCGAAATCGCCTTTTTGCGCGAGCGCCCCTCCCAAATTGTACAAGCTTTTGGACAGCAGGGCGTTGTCGTTCTTCCGCAGGCCCTCGCGGGCCGCCTCGCGGAACGACTCGGTCGCGTTCTCGACGTCGCCTTCACCCATTTGTACGACTCCGCGGTTATAGCTGAGCTCCGGGCGTTCCGGATCGAGCGACTGGGCAGAACCGAAGTCCTTCTTGGCTTGTCCGAGGTTGCCCTCTTTGTAAGCCTCGATCCCCTTCTTGTTGTAGCGATACACGTCGAGCGAGACGGCGTGCGCCGACCGGATGGAGCCGAAGGGGAACCCGGAGAAGAGAAGCGCGAGCATGGCGGCTGCGCGCACCGCCGAAACGCTCAGGCTCAGCTCCCAGAGCAGAAGCAGGACCGCGATGCCTAAAGGGATCTGGAACCGCTCTTCATATACGAGAAACTGCTTCTCGCCATAATCGCTCCGGCTCATGGCGCCCAGCTCGAGCACGAGATCGTAGACTTCCTTTTCGTCCGTCGTCGCGCTCCAGTAGGAGCCGCCGCCAGACCGGGCGATCTTGGCCAGGCCGTCCGGATCGAAGCGGCTGATCACCGTCTCGCCCTTGCGGTCACGTTTGAAACTCACAAGCTTACCCTCAGGATCGCGCACGGGGATCGGGCCGCCCTTTTGAGTGCCAACGCCCAGGGCATAGAGCTTTACGCCGCGCTCGGGCAGATGCGCCGCCGCCGCCTGACCCTTGCCCTCGAGATCCTCTCCGTCGCTGATCACGATCACGACCTTCGAGGAATTCGCCGCGGGCGCGGTGCCGCTTACCGCTCCGGCCTCGGCCGCGCGATCGAGCGCCTTCTGGGCGATCTCTATAGCGGAGCCCAAATCGGTACCCTGGTTGGTCACCATCTTAGGTGAGAGGATCTTCATCGTCTCCAGGATGTAGTTCAGGTCTGAGGTCAGGGGCGACGCGAGATAAGCGCTCTCGGCAAACGCGACGATCCCGACCCGGTCCCCTCGCAGCTGCTCAACGAGCGTCCGCACCAGGTGCTTGGCCTTCTGAAGTCGGCTCGGCACGACGTCCTCGACTTCCATGCTATTGGAGACGTCGACCGCAAGCACGATGTCCATGCCCGTTAAGTTAACGGTCTCTTGATGCGAGCCCCACTGCGGGCGCGAAGCGGCGAGAAACAGGAACGCGATCGCCAGGCACCAGAGCCGCGCCTTGGCTTTCCGCGCACCGGGCCTCCAAGCGGGCACGATTTGCAACCAGACCGCGCGCTGAGCGAACCGCTCAAAGCGCCGAAGCCTACGCCGTTCGTCCCAGGAAAGCGCGAGATAGAGCAACGGCACTGCGGCCAGGCACCAGAGCCAGCCGGGGTTTACGAACTTCATGGCACAATCCTCCACCAGCCCCGGGCCAGGATCTGCTCGACGACGAGAAGGAGGAGCGCCCAGCTCAAGGGCTTCTGAAAGATCTCGTCGTAGCGGATCTTCTCGTTCGTCTTGACGTCGGTTTTCTCGAGCTGATCGATCTCTTTAAAGACGTGGTCGAGCGCATCACCTTCGGTCACGCGGTAGAACTTACCGTTCGTCGCGGCGGCGATCTGCTGGAGCAGCTCGGGGTTGAGCGCGTTTTCGAACCACTGGTAGCGAGTGAACCCGCCCTGAGTGATCTTGAGCTTCACCCGACCCTCACGCCCGATCGCGATCGTGTAAACGCGAATACCGTATCCTTTGGCGAGCTCACCTGCCGTTCCCGGATCCACCTGGCCCACGTTATTGTCGCCGTCGGTGAGCAGCACGATAATTCGGCTTTTGGCCTTGGAGTCGCGCAGGTGCCCGACGGCGAGCGCGAGCCCGTCGCCGATCGCGGTGCCATCTTTCAGCACCCCGAGCTCGACGTCGCGCAGCGCCTTGATCACCTGCGGGTAATCGAGCGTCGGGGGCGAAAGTGTAAGCGGCTCGCCGCTGAACACGACGAAGCCGATGCGGTCGTTCGCGCGCCCGCGGATGAAATTCTCCATCGTCTCTTTGGCGAGCTCGAGCCGCGTGCGTTCCTCCAAATCCTCGATATTCATGCTGAGCGAGACGTCCATCACCATCATGATGTCGATGCCGCTGACGGTGCGGTCCTGCTGCTTGAACGAGTTCTGCGGACGGGCGAGCGCGAAGACAAGGAGCGC
>JAYVOO010000491.1:0-4021 GCA_043757905.1 Oligoflexia bacterium | reverse complement strand
CGAAGGCGAACGTCGCGAGCGACTCCACTTTACCGAGGATATGGGAGAACGGCAGGAAGGATAGGCTCGTGAGGTCCATGTCGCCGACATGGGGGGCGAGGAGCGCCACGCAGTCCTCGAGAACGCTCATCATATTGTCGTGCGAGAGCATTACGCCCTTGGGCGTGCCCGTCGTGCCAGAGGTGTAGAAAATGGTAAGCAGATCCTCGGGGCGCGCCGCCGCGAGATTTTGCTCGAAACGCTTGGGCTGGCTCGCTTCTTCGCGCCGGCCCAGCTCCTTGAGCGCCTGGAGGGTGAGCACGTCTTTCGCGCCGAAAGGATGGTCGCGCGCGATCATCATCGCGGCCGGATCGATCACGACGATCTTCTTGAGATGCGGCAGCGCTGTGGGATCCTTCGCGCGCGCCTCGAAGAGCCGCTCGAGCTGCTGACCGGTCTCGACGATGGCGTAGCTCGCCTCGGAGTGATTCAAGATATGGACAGCCTCAGCGGGAGGGCTCGATGGATAGATGGGCACGGTTACGCCCTTCGCGCCCAAGATCGCCATATCGCAAAGCGACCATTCCATCCGCGTCTCGGAGAGGAGCGCGATCCGGTCGCCCGCTTTCGCACCCAAGCCGATCAGGCCGAGCGAGACGAAACGGCATTCCTCGTGAAACTGCCGGAAGGTCAGCGACTGCCAGGGGGCGCCGGCTTTGCGTTCCCGGAACACGAACCCTGTCGAGTTGGGAGTGGCGGCGACACGGGCTAGGAAAGTCTCCGTGACGGTTTTGCAGGTGATGAACCGCATGCTGAAGGTATAACGCGCCCTTTCAGCCAAAATCAAGGAGACACCGGGAAATCAGGGCGTGAAAGCCGTTATTGGGTCGACCGGCCTTTGTATTTCATCGCGATATCCATCTCGAGCTTCGCCGACTTCTTCTTCAGGGTCTCGCGCTTATCGTACTTCTTTTTACCCTTGCCGAGGCCGATCTCGACTTTCGCGCGGCCTTTTTTCAGGTAGATGCGAATAGGCACGACCGTCAGGCCCTTTTGCGTGATCGCGCCGAAGAGTTGCGCGATCTCGTGGGAGTGCAGCAGAAGCTTCCGACGGCGCGAGGCCTCGTGGTTCCAGATATTGCCGTGGGAATACGGGCCGATGTGCACGTTGACGAGCCATGCTTCGAGCCCCGCTCTGAGCGGCCGTACCTCGACGTGCGCATCCCGCAGGTTGGGAGACTGCATGCGCATGCTCTTGATCTCGGTGCCGGTCAGCACGATGCCGGCCTCGTAGATCTGCTCAATGAAATAATTGGAATGCGCGATGGGGTTGGTCGCCAGGACCTTCTCGGCGGGCTCGGCCATCGGCTACTTCCCTTCGCCGGAAGGCTGCGCGATGCCGAGCGAGAGAATTGTCCGGAACGCCTGCTCGACGGACATCTCGCTCTCGCGCACTTCCGACTCGGACACGATCAGGTGGAAGCCGGAGGTGGGGTTGGGAGTCGTTGGCACGTACACGTTCAGGTGGTTCTTCATCACGTTCGGCCCGCGCGCAGGACCAGTGACGAACGCAAGCGCCCAACTGCCCTTGCGCGGATACTCGACATACACGACGCGGCTGAACTGCCGTCCACCGCCGCTCGCGAGCGCGCGAAGCAACTGATCGAGCGCGCTGTAGACGCTGCGGATGACCGGGATGCGGAGGATGATCAACGAGATGGAGTCGAGGATCTTGCGTCCCAGGTAATTCTTCGAGACCCAACCCAGGATCGAGATCCCCATGCCTAAGAGCGCGCAGGCGGTGAGCGCGATGACGAGATTGAAGAGGCCTACGAGCGCGGGATTCGTCAGCACGTTCTCGGGGCGCCACTCCTCGGGCAGAAGCTGGTGCAAGCCCCAGATCTGCTGCAGGACTGCGCTCAGGATCCAGCCGATCACGACGAGCGGGATCAGGACCAGCAAGCCCGTGAAGAAGTGGTCCTTGATCAAGAACTTGAGCGCCGGGATTTCGGCGGGGGGCTGCTTGAGTCTCCGTCTCAGGCCTCTCATCAGAACGCCAGGCTCAGCGTGAGCCCGCCCCCGAGGATTTTTCCGCCGGCGTCGTAACCGGGGTCGCCCACCTTGCGGTCGGACTGGTCTCCGCCTTCATTACCCGCGGTCTTAGTCACATGCTCGGTGACGAGCGCTTGATAGGAGCCGTGGAGATCGAGCGTGGAAGGCGTGTTGAAGTTCAAGAACTTCCTGAACTGGAAACCGAGCCCCGCACTGAACGCGTGTTTCGGCGGATCGAGGTAATTGCCGGCGCCAGTCGGAAGCCGACTGAAGATGCTCGGGCGGAAATAATACCCCAACCGAAGCGTCGTTGAGCGCGAGAGCTCGATCTCCTGCCCAATCCTGGGAATGACAATGTCCTGGTAGACATAGCTCGGATTCGCGGAAGGCGAGATCACGATGCCGCATGAGCCCTGGCACTGGGTCGTCGTGGGCTGCTCGATCGAGAGCGCTGGCGCTTGGAATCCGCTCCAGGCCTGATAATCCAGCTGAAGCGTCGTAGCTCCGAAGCTCGACTCGGAGATCGTCGCGCCCACTTCGATCGCGAGCGGGTCGTAGAAAAGCGTGGAGACGGCGTTCAGGTTGAAATCCAAGCTCGAGATGCCGCCGAAGACGCGCGCGCCAGAGCTCAGGATCATCGTGTTGGGTGAACTGACCGGCGCCCGTACGACGAGCCCCAGAATGACGGGAGCCGCAGGTACGTAGTACTGAAGTCCCAGATAGGGCCCGGCCTTGGGCTTCAGGGTCGACGCGAGGCGCATGCTCGAAGGCTTGGTGGAATCGCCCTGGAGAAGCACGCGCGCGTTGCTCGTCAGGCCGAAGCCGACATGGACGCCTAAGCCAAGATGAAAGCCAGCGCCGAGATCCCCGCCGAAGCCAATCTCGAACTGCGGGCGCTGCGTGCGCGAACGGTAAAGCACGTACTCGGGCTGGAAGGCCTCGCCCGAGTCGATCGATGCGGTCGGATCGAAGGGGAGGAAAGTAGTCAGCCCGAAGCTGAAATTGCTCAGCTCCGGAAAGAGATGGTAGCTCAGGCCGAGCTCCTGGCCGAGGGTGACCCGGTAAGAAGTGTCGACGTCGCCGACGACGGCCGCGGACTTGTCGGAGGTGTATTTGTTCTCGGTCACGACGCCCGTGATGGGAAGGAACTGGGGATCCATGAGGAGGAACCCGTAGCTGATACTCAGGCGCTTGTCCGAGCGCACGCCGAGCGCGGCCGGATTGGAGTAGGAGAGATAGCCGCCGTCGGTCTGAGTGACGCCCGTGCCCGCGAGCGCGGCTGAGCGCGAGCCGAAGCCGTAGGCCTCGCCCACGTTCGCGTGCACGGACGGAGCGTGGACGCTCAGCAGGCCGAGGGTCAAAACTAGAGAACGAAGTCGATTACTCTGGGAGTTCATTTCATGTGTTGCCAGAGGCTGGACCACTCGTCCCAGCTCAGGGCTTCCGCTCGTTTCGTATCATCGACCCCAGATTGCTCCAAGGCGTTTCGGTACGGCGTGGCCTTCGGAATTCCCGCTCTCAGCATCTTGCGCCGGTGCGCGAAACAGGTCTTTAAAAGGCTTTCCCAGCGCTTTTGCTCCTCTGGCGAACGGCCGACCGAGATCCGGGGCTTGGCGCGCCGGACCAGGGTGACGACTTCAGACATCACCTGGGGCGGAGGTTGGAACGCGCCCGGTTTCACGGTCAGGAGCTTCTCCACGTCCCACTCGTTCTGGATCCAAACGGAGAGGCTGCCCCAGGCTTTGGTCGAGGATTCGGCGCGCAGGCGCTGCGCGACCTCGGCCTGGAACATGAGAGTCATGGCGGGAATCTCGGATGCCTCTCGCGCCGCCAGTCGGGTCAGGATCGCGGTGCCGGCAGAGTAGGGGAGATTGGAGACGACCACGAGCGGGAGTTTGCCGAGCCAAGTCGCTTCCGGAAGATCCAGGAAGTCAGACTCCTCAACCCGCACGTTCGCGTCGCGCCAGTGTTGGGTTAGGCGCGCGTCGCG
>JAYVOO010000490.1:0-4023 GCA_043757905.1 Oligoflexia bacterium | reverse complement strand
GAGAAGTTTTTCGTCACCCGAGCCTAGGATTTGAGCCGCGAGCACGCCCGCGTTCCAGGCGTTGCCGATGGCGACGGTCGCGACCGGCACTCCTTTGGGCATTTGGACGATGGACAGGAGCGCATCTTGCCCCTGAAGAGAGCCGACGATCACAGGCACTCCGATGACCGGCAATTCCGTATACGCGGCGATCATGCCAGGAAGGTGGGCTGCGCCGCCCGCGCCCGCGATGATCACTTTCACGCCGCGCGCGCGCGCGCCTTTAGCGAACTGCGCGACTTCGTCGGGAGTGCGGTGCGCGGAAATGACGGACATCTCGTGGGCGACCCCTAAGGATTTGAGGGCGTCGGCTGCGGCCTGCATGGTCGGAAGATCTGAGTCGCTTCCCATGACGATCGCGCAGCGGCAAGCGGTTGGGCTGAGCGGGTTCTCCTGAGTGCTCATTTAGGGGATTCTCCTCTCAGGCGGTTCGCCCAGTTTTCTCGGTAAGCGTCGAGCTTCCTCAATAACTCAGAAAGGTCGGTAGGGGAATCGCCGACTGCCGTGACCGCGTTCACGTGGCCCATCTTGCGCCGGGGACGCACCTCGTGCTTGCCGTACCAGTGAAGGAAAAGCGGGGGACTGGGCGGAGGAGGCGGAAGGGCCAGTGACGAGCGCGCGGCGGGGACGCCCTCCGGACCCAGTAGATTCAGCATCGCGAAGGGCGCGCGCGCCACGGTCGAGCCGAGCTCGAGGCCCGTCAACGCGCGCCAGTGATTCTCAAACTGGCTCGCAGGGCACGCGTCCTGGGTAAAATGTCCCGAGTTGTGAACGCGCGGCGCGATCTCGTTGACGAGCAGGCCCCCCTCGGGCGTCTCGAAGAGCTCGATCGCAAAAGCGCCTTCGATGTTTTGATCGTCAGCGAGTTTTTTCGCAAAGCCACGGGCCTCGGCCTCGAGGCCCGGCGCGTCGGCAGGGCCCGTGACTCGGTAGCAGATCCCGCCCCGCTGTTCCGAGATCACGAGCGGATAGGCGGCGAACTCTCCTGTGCTCGAGCGCAGGCCTACGATCGCGAGCTCGCGGCGGAAGTTCACGCGCTCCTCGGCATAGACTGGTACTCCGCGATCAAGAGCACGGCGAATGAAGATCTCGGCAGCTTCGTCTTCGCCTTTCTGCGCGAAGTCGGCGAGAAAGACCCCGTGCCCGTCGTAGCCCTGGCGGGCCCACTTCAAGACCAGGCGCTCCCCGAACTTTTTCCAGGCTGCTTCGAGAAAAAGATGCACGTTCGCACTTTGGCCGGGAGCGAGCGCGATGAATTCCGGAGCCGGGATGCCAAGTTGCGAGAGCACTTCTTTCTGCGTGAGTTTATCGCGCAGGCTTTCAATCGTAGCCAGGGGAGGCGCGAAACGCGTCGATAAACCCCGGGCGGCTTCATGCCAAGGGGCGGAGTCGATCCATTCATTCTCGAAGGCGACCACTTCGACGGATGCGAGAAAGGCGCGCGGGTCGGCCGCGAAAACTTCGTCGCAGGATGCGGCCGCAGGAGAGTTGGGTAGGGCTTCGAAGAGGATGGGTGAGAGGTCGAGCGCGCGGGCGGCTTCGGCTAGCATCTTTCCGAGCTGGCCTCCGCCGAGGATTCCGACCCGCTTCTTCAGACTGCGGAACTCGGTATTTCGGGGCCGGTCCATTCGAGGCCTTTCGCGATATCGGGAAACTGCTCGAGGAAGACCCGTTTACATCCGAGCGCGATGTCCATGTGCTCTTTCTGCGTGCCGTGGGCGGAACGCAATTCGATGTAATGGACCCAAGAGCGGGCACTGCCGGTCATGTAGATCCGCGTCTTCGTGTTGAGCGGCAGCAGAAAACGAGCGCATTCCTTGGCGATCCCCTTGGAGAGCGCCTCGTTGTAAAAATTGTAAGTTAGGTCCCAGATCTTCTTTTGCGCGTCGGTAAACCAACCCTGTTCATCGGGGGAGAGGTCGTCCGTCGAGTTCTGGCGATTCTTGGGGTCTTGCTTGCGGGCCTGGACCACTTCGTATTCGGCCGCCTTGGCGTAGCGCTGCGAGAACTCCTGGAACACGAAGGAGCGGTGGCGCAGGATTTGGGCAGCGATAGCACGCGTCGTTTCGATCTCTAGAGTCATATAAGCATGCTCGAACGGGCTCCAGTGCCCGTTTCGGATGCAATAGCTCAGGAGTTTGGGGGAAGTTTCGAAGTTCATCTGGTTGTTGGGGTTGGAAACTCGTGTGATGAAGCTAATCACTTCTTGGGCGGACTTATGGAGTAGCTCGCCGGCGCCTTGAGTGACGGCTACCAAGGAGACCTGGGGTTTCTCGGAGGCAGAGTTGTTCATATGAACCACTTGTAACCGTTTGTTCTGCCGCGCGACCACTCAAAACCGTCCGCAGTTTTCAAAAAATTCGAGTGCCAGGAGGGTCGGCTAGTATGCGCCTAAATGGGACTGGGGCCAGGATGGCAGTTGCAACAAGCGCGCACCTCTTTGGCGTAGTGCGGCTAAACGGCTCGTTTCAAGCTATTTTTGATTTGGAGAGCCCTTCATTGGACCCACGGCTCGGTTTGAACGGCATCTCTTTTGCTCACGGGCTCATCTGAGCTTTGTTCGATAACCACCCATTAGCAAGATGCCCTGAGCGCCGTTCGCGGTTCTCGGTGGTCAAAGAAAGAGAGTCGAGTCATGTTTGAGTTCCATCGTGAGTTAGTCCTATTACGGAATATCGCGGTTGGCGTCCTGCTTTTGGGGTCGAGCGCTCAGGCCGACCCGGGCACCTTGGATCTGTCAAAGGCACAGCCTTTCCCGAATCAATGTATTGGCGGGCAGTTCTGCGGGGGCAACTTAAGCGCCCTGACCGCTGATCTCGGCGTGAACGTGGTTTTAGGCGATTTATTTTTCAAGGCTTCGGCAACTTCGGCCAATCCTGGGGCGCCGGTCCTGGTCAACGTCTCGATTGACGGGCAGTTCGTTGCGACTTCGTTGGACGTCACGGGCAACCAGCTCTTTCATCAGGTTCCACTGGGGCAGCACGTGGGTCGAGTCGTTCAGATCACTCCCGCCACCTTCGATGCGATTCAGCTTGAGGAAGTGGTCGTGACCTACTCCGACTTTGTCGTCCCTCCGCCACCTCCCCCAAGCTGCCAGGAGTACGATCAAGGCGGACTCAAGGTTCCCGGCAAGAAAAAGAAATCCAAGACGGTCTCATGCCCGCTCGGCAATCAGCATCGAGTGGATCAACGCTTTACCGGCACGAGCATGCCCTGCAAATGGTCGAAGGACTTTGCTTCGGCCAAGCTCACTTGCGAAAATACTCATTCAAGCTCGCTCGACGCGGATCACGTTTATATCACCTGCTGCACGAACTGAGGTCTCGCAGGGAGAGCGTCTAAGTACGGGTCGCCGGAATCGCGTTGACAGGCTGTACGTAAAGTGTTACGCATTGCGTTAAGAATTGCCGGAGATGGTTTTCCGCTCTGGCAGAAGCCTAGCCCTAGGCTTTTACTAAGTAATATAAGAAGGACTGGTTAACTATGATGAACCGAGCTGTTTTAGGTGTTCTACTTGTGAGTGCAGTGGCGTCCGCGAATGTCGGAAGCGGGTCCGCCAAGACGAAAATTTTGGCGTGCGGAACCAAGGCGAAAGCGACCTTCTCCCTTGAGCAAACCGCGACCCCCACCTTACAGAAGGGCATCTTGAACCTTCATGGCGGCGGGCCAGCCATCCTGCTGAATTGCAAGTCGGAAGCCCCGTTGTCCCCCCAGCCGGTAAATTCCTTCACGACTGTGTTTTCTTGCGAGGAGGACCGGGCCGGCGAAGCGTTGGTGCACGCGAACATCACGGACGGCGGTATGCAGAAGGATAACATCCATGCCGTCTTTTCGCGGCAAGGCCTCTTCCCGAATTCTCCCGAACAGGAAATGTTTGACCTGAAGTGCAAGCTACTTCAGGCGGACGCGAGCTAATCAGCTTTCAATCAATAAATGGAAATGAAGTTATGAATAAATTTTTAGCGATTGTAGCGGCTGTCAGCG
>JAYVOO010000489.1:0-4048 GCA_043757905.1 Oligoflexia bacterium | reverse complement strand
ATCAGGACCCCGCGAACGGGCGAGCCGCCCGCGCGCTCGGAAAAAAATCGCCTGTCGAATGGAGCCAGGCCGAAAAAGCAGCTTTCCGAGGCGTCTATCGCCGGAACCGGGTGGGCGAGCATCTCAAGACCAGCGCAGGCTCGGACTACCCCTATCGCGGCAGGCTCCCCGAAACGACTCTTCGCCTGAAGAATGCACATGCTTTCGAGTCCCATGCGATCGGCGGACTGAGCAACGTCTGGGGTGCCACGCTCCTGCCTCTCCGAGCAGAGGATCTCGAGAATTGGCCCATCTCTTACTCGGAGCTCGAAGCGCATTATGGCAAAATCTCGGAGTTCCTCCCGGTCGCCGCGCTTCGGGATGGCCTGGCCGAGGATTTTCCGCTGTTCGGACGCGTGGCTCCGGCTCTCGCGCGGAGCGCGCAGGCAAACCGGCTTCTCGGGCGCTGGACCTCGCGCTCGGGGCGCCTTCGCCAGGCAGGCTTCCGCTTTGGCCAGTCCCGCCTGAGCGTGCTTCCTGGCTGTGAGAGCTGCGGACTCTGCACATACAGCTGCCCTTACGGGATGATTTATTCAACTCGGCACACTCTTACCCGGCTCCTCGCGCAACCTGGCTTCGCCTATCGAGGAGGCTGCACGGTGACCGGGCTCCGCGAGCGAGGCGGAGCGGTCGAGCTCGATCTCGTCGACGAGAAGCGAACCGCGAAAACGCTCACATCTGAGCGCGTCCTGGTCGCATGCGGCCCGATCGGCTCGGCCCGGCTCATGCTCTCCTCGATGCAGGAGTTCGACACGCCGATCCGACTCTTGCAAAGCCAGCGGGTGACTCTCCCCTTCCTGCTTTTCGCGCGCGCGAAAGGCGCCGCCCTCGAGCCGCATCACGCACTTTGCCAGGCTTTCCTCGAGTTGCTCCCGGTTCGCTCGGGCCGGAAAGGCGTTCACGTTCAATTCTTTGGTTACAATGACATCTATCGCGAATCCCTTGCCTCCTCCCGCCTCGGGCGGCGGCTTGCGATTGCGCCGCTCCTCGAGCGGGCCGCGGCCCTCAAATGCTACTTCGGCTCGGAGGTCTCCCCCCCACTCCAGGTCGAGATTCCGAGCTCGAATCCAAAGGAGCTGCGAGTCACTGGCCGAAGCTCGCGCGTCTTTCGTTCGGCCGTCTTGGGGTTTCACGCAAAACTGCTCGCGAACGCCTGGTCACTGGGCGGGATCGCGCTTCCGCTGCCCGGAAGCGGTGCTGTCGCCGGCTCCGGCAATCACGTGGGTGGATCCTTTCCGATGAGCCGCGCGCCGAGCGGTTTCGAGTCGGATACGCTCGGCCGGATTCGCGGATTCACGCGCGTGCACTTAGTCGACTCGAGCGTCTTCCCCACGCTTCCCGCTTCGACTCTCGCTTACTCCGTCATGGCAAACGCGCACCGAATTGCCAGCCGACTGGCCGAGGGTGCCGCGATATGACTCCTTATCCGCGCTACCGCTTGCAAGCCAGCGCGGCGAACTATTTGCGCTGGCTCGGCGGGCTTGCGCTGAACCGGCCCGTCGAGAACGCCGCGAGCGGGAGAGGCAGCGAGCTCGAGGAGATTTTTCGCGGCACTTTTGGGGTATCCCACGCGTTGGCAGTCCCGATGGCAAGGACAGGTATTTACCTTTGCCTCAAGGCGATGCTGACCGCGGAGCGCCCGGAGGTCATCCTCTCGCCGCTTACGATCAGCGACGTGATCAGCGTCGTACTCTGCGCGGGCGGGATTCCGGTTTTCTGCGAAGTCGATCCACTGACTCAAGCGCTCTGTCCCGAGCAGGCAAGAAAACTTATAACCTCGCGCACGGGCGCGCTCTTGGTCACCCATCTTTACGGACTCATGGCCGACATGCCCGCGCTTTCAGCTCTCAGCCGCGAAAAAGGCACCCTGCTGATCGAGGACTGCGCGCAGGCTCTCGGCGCGACTCTCGATGGGCGCCCGGCCGGGACTTGGGGAGATGCGGGCGTCTTCAGCTTCGGCATCTACAAGAATATTGTCGGCCTCTTTGGCGGAATGGTCATTACGCGCGACGCTCGGCTGGCCGGAGCCATCGGCGCACTCCTCGAGGAGATGCCCTTGCGCACAAGGCGCTCGCAGCTGAAGAGGATCGCGGAGGCATCCCTGCGCGAGCTCGCACTCGCGCCGAGAGTCTTCGACCAGCTGACCTTTCGGGCGCTTCGCTTCGCTGAGACAGCAGGCCTGGAATCGATCAACCGCGCCGCGCACAACCGCCCGAAGCCCGTCAGGTACGTCTCCCTGCCAGCAGCCTACCTGCAGAGAATGACTCTCGCCCAGCAGGATACCTGTGTCCGTCAACTCGCGCGCCTCGAGAGCGCCACTCGGGCTCGTCGCGAACGAGCAATGGCGTATCACCTCGGGCTGGCCGGAATTGCAATCCCCGGCAGACTATTGCTACCACCTGATCGCGTCGACGGCTCTCACGCTTACCTCTGTTTTCCGGTCCAGTCGGAGCGCGCCCGCGATCTTTACCGGCATCTGCTCGCGGACGGCCGAGACGTCGCGTTGCCCTCGGCCAGGAACTGCGCCGCGCTCGAGGCGTTCTCGGAGTTCGGGGCCGACTGCCCACGCGCGGCCGAGACGGAGGAGCGGACATTGCTGCTTCCCACCTATCCCGGTTACCCGCTGCGGGAAGTCGAGCGGAACGTAGTCTCCATACGGAGGTTCCTCTCCTCATGAATAACGCGTCGAGCCTCCCAAGGTCCGTTCTCGTGACTGGCGCCGCGGGCTTCATCGGTAGCCACCTCGTGGACGCACTCGCCCTGCTCGGACGAAAGGTCATCGCTGTGGATTGCCTCACGGGCGACTACGACCCCGTCGTGAAGCTCCAAAATATCCGCGGCTTCCGCTCCCAATTCCCCGATCGCTTTCTCGAGTTGGATCTGCGGGACGCCGATGCCTTGGAACAAGTGTTTCAGGAGCATCAGCCTGGAACCGTCTTTCATCTGGCGGGCAAGTGCAATGTCCGCGAGTCAGTTCACTCACCGCTTGCCTATCGCGACGCTAACTTGGGCTCGACCCAGGCGCTGCTCGAGTGTTGTTCGCGGCATCCCGTGCAGCGCCTGATTTTCGCTTCCACAAGCTCGGTCTACCATCGGGACGGCGATGGGGAGCCGGTCTCGCCCTACGCCCAATCCAAGCTCCAGGCCGAGCGGGCCATCGAGCGCTGGGCCTTCGAACATCCATCCACCAGCTGTCTCGCACTCAGGCTGTTCTCAGTCTATGGCCCTCGGCTCAGGCCTGACCTCGTCTTCTCTGAATTCGTCCGCAAGCTCTTGGTCGGTGAGACGATGGAGATCTTCGGCGACGGGAAGCAGGTACGCGACTTCACTCATGTCAGCGACGTCATCGCCGCGCTCCTGCGTTGCCTCGAGCGAGAACTTCCGACGGGCACCGATAATTTCACGGCGATCGACATCGGACGGGGCCAACCCGAGACGCTCGACCATGCGCTCGGACTGATCTCCCGGCGCATCGGCCTCACGGCGACCTACCGCTTCGTGGAGCGAAACCCTTTTGAGGCATTATCTCTTCACGCGGACGGGCGGACCGCCGAACGGGTGCTGGGATTCCGGCCAAAAGTTGATCTGTCAGAAGGCCTCGAGTCTTTTCTCCAATGGAGGCTCGGTTGAACATTTCGATCGTCGTGCCCGTAAAGGACGAAGTCGAGAACCTCGCGCCGCTCCATAGCGAGATTCACGCCGCGTTCGCGGGCACGCCGCACGCATTCGAGTTGATCTTCGTCGATGATGGATCGAGCGACGGTTCGCGAGAGAGAATCAGCCTTCTCGCCCAGAAGGACGCCCTCGTTTCAGGCGCGTTTCTCGGGAGGAATCGCGGTCAAGGCACGGCCTGGCAGGTCGGCGTGTCTTGCGCCCAAAACGATTGGATCGCGTTCCTGGATGCCGACGGCCAGAATACGCCCGAGAGCCTCGTCGAACTGATGGACGCGCTCGAGCAGCAGGATCAGGCGGAAGTCGGCCTGGGCCAGCGCCTCGAGCGACGGGATCC
>JAYVOO010000488.1:0-4059 GCA_043757905.1 Oligoflexia bacterium | reverse complement strand
GCCCGTCATCGAGGTCTTCAAGCGTGTCGATCCGAAGCTCGATCCTGACTTTGCTCGTTTTCTTGCCGATTGAGACAAGATCCGCCAAAAGGCTCTCGCCCTCCTTACCCACGCTTTCGGGAGCGTCGAGTTGGATCAGGTTGCCGGTCTGCTCCAGGAGTTCGGCCTCTACGGGTTTTTTTGTCTGATCGAGGCTCGGGTAGATCAGCACCTTCATTTTGATCTGCTCGAACGCTTCGGCGCCTTGATTAAAGTCCTTGCCAGGGTCGAGCCGAGTGCCCGTTTTGAAGCGGGGATCTTCATAGCCGTAGCCCTGCTTCTTGCCCCCCTCGCCCATCCCGATGCCGCCCTCGTTCGAGAGCTCGGCCTCGCGTTCGAAATCGTTGCCTGAGTGGTCTGGCGCGGCGCCGGGCTTGAGGTCGCCCTGCCCCCAGCTTTTCGCGGGATCGTCGCCCGACTTAGTGTAATCGCCTGCGCCGGTTTCCAATGGTTTGTCGGCCGAGAGATCACCCTGCCCCCAGCTTTTCGGCTTCTCATCGTCCTTCAGTACGAAGTCGGCACCGGACTTCTTCTCTTTATCCTGGCGAATGACGATGGAGGAATCGAAAGTCTGCTGGATGAGTGGAAGTTTCTCGATCGCGCTGGCCGAGTTCTCGGCGACTTGAATGCCGGTCGCGGTGGTTCGGAACCTGTAGCGCGTTTCCGAGCCCTCGCGCATGAATCGGAGCTCTGGATTCTTGGCGATGATTTTGTAGCGATTAGTCTTCCATTGGAACTCGGGCAGCTTCGCGACCAGCTGCCACTTTCCGCTCTCTCCGATCAAGGCTTCGGTCACGCCCGCGCGCGGAACCCATTCCCAGAGGCGTTCTTCCTCTTTGGCGTCCGGATCCACGCTCTTCCAGGAGCCGGCGGCGGGTCCTGGGCCGGTCAGCTCGATGAACCAGTTGCCAAGGACCGATTTGAGGTGGGTTTTGCGAAGGAGCCAGCAGTCGGCTGAGCCTTGGAGCGGCGGTGTCCAGGTGACCGCGGATTCTTCGGACGCCGCAGGTGTGGCACTGCGAACACTCTTTGTGCCTCCCGCGGCCTTTGAGTTTTTGAGAAGCATCACATTATATTGGATCTTCTTAATCAGGCCCTGGCGGCTGAGCGAGTAAGGGAGAACGTCGTGGCAGCCTCGCGAGACGAGAAGCGTATGTACTTTGGAGACTTCAATCGCGTTGAAAATGAGGACCCTGAGCTTCCCTTCCTTGGCTCGCGGCGCGAGGGCCTGGAGAAGCATCACGGTCTCGACGAGCTCCTCCTTGACGCTTACGCAGAGAAGGATGACGGCATCATCTGAAGACTGGGCGAGCGAGAGAAGCTCCTCGGAGGATTTCGCTACTGAGCCTCCGCTGACGCCGGGGATCTCCCGAAAGGTCCGCTCCAGCTGGTCGGCGGCTGGCGGCAGGCGGGTGCCGCCCCGGAAGATCACGGTCGTTCCTGCAGGCGATGTGAGTCTGCTCGGTGCTTCGTTCACGCGGTCTCGAGATTTTTGGCGAGGAGTTTCTTAAAACGACCCGAATGAGCCGGCCACTTCGCACTTGCCACCCGCAGGAGGTCCTCGGCCGTTTCGATCTGCCCGGATCTTGCCGCATGCTCGATCATTACCTGGTAGACGGGCGCGCTCTCAATGCCTTTTTTCAGAAGCTCTCGGCCGCGCTGGAGTACGCGGCCCGACTGCGCGAACTTACCCATGACCAGGAGGTCAGATACAGCGTAGTCCTCCCCTTCGCGCGCTTCGCGGGGGAATCGTTTGAGCCAGCCGTCGGCCTCACTGCTCATATTCGACTCGATTAGGCATTCAATGGCGTAGCGGATGAAGCGAGTCCGGCCGGCTGAGCTGACAATCGCTTTCTCTAGGAGCTCAAGAGCCCGGCGATTCGCCTTTTTCAGCAAGTAGTGCTTGCCTGTGACGGCGAGCGCCGAGCACATGTAATTGATTAGTTCGTCCGGGCGCTCGTCGAGCTGAAGGAATATCCGGTAGTAGCTCTCGATGTCGTCGTAGTTGTTGGTGACAATCGCCAGGCGAAGGGCCGACGCAAGCCTCGCGGGGTTGGCCGGAAAATACTGAGCGATGCGTTTTACGACGTCGTAAGACTCGGCGTGGCGCTTCTGCTGGGTCAACACCTCGAAGAGCCCGACCAGGCATTTATAATGGATTCGGCTGTAGGTCAGGCCCTTCTCGAAGTTCTGGGTCGCTTTGTTGACCGAGTCCCGCATGAGATCAGTCTGCCCGAGATAATAGCAGGCAAGCGTCGGCTGGGGCGACATCTCCATCGCTTTCTCGAAATACTGGATTGCATCATCGATCTCCGCATGGGAGAGCTTCGTGCGTCCGCTCTCGATCGTCTTCAGGTATTCATTCGGGTTGATCTTGGACGAGACCGCCGCCGTAAGGGACTTCCGGAAAATCTCCTGCGTGTAAGGCTTGAGAATGAAGGTATCGACGTCTTCTTCGGCCGCACGCGCGACGGCCGACTGCGCGGTATTAGCAGTCACTAGTACGAAAACGCATTGCTTGAGATCTGGATTGGAAGCGCGCTGTTCCTGAAGCAGGTCGAGCCCCGAGCGGCCGCTGATCGTGAAGTCGCAGAGGACGATTCGGGGCGCGTCGCTCGAGATATTGGCCTGCGCTTCCTCGAAGCTGCCAGTGGACAGGATGTTGTGGCGCTTCGCGCCCAGCTGCACCAAGCCAGTCACGAGCCGGGTGCGCGCGCTGGAACTCGAGTCCACGATCAAGGCGCGGCTGTCAGCCAGGAAGTTCGATACCAGCGATTCCGCTTGGGTGCCTGTGTTCATTTAGAATCCCCTCGCGGCTTCGAGAAAACGATCGATCTGATTTTGGCGATCCCCGAGAAACGCGACGGTTGCCTGAAGGCTTTTTGTCTCACCTTTGACGAGCGTCCCGAAGAGCAGCTTACGCCCATCGCCGGTCTGCTCGACGGAGTCGACGAGAAGCTCGACTCGGCAGCGATTGTTCAACTCACCTTCGCAGATCAGTTCCACGAGCAAGCCGGTCCCCGGTGTGGCTTCTGATTCGACCGGAAGATCGAGCACGAACGAACCCTCGTCGCATTCCAGGACTTTTGCTTCGACTGGTCGAGACGCAGGATCGAGCCCAGGATAGACCAAGACCTGAAGCTTGAGCGTAGTAAAGGCGGCCTCGCCTGTCGCGAATTCGCTGAAGAGTTTCGTAGGAGACTCGCTCCAGTCAATAGCAAACTCGGCTTCATGGACCGGGTAGTATTTCGGGCTTTCGTCACCTGTCTCGGCGTGGATGACCCAGCGGCTGGCGCCTGCGTCGTTCTGTGCGGTGCCCAGGGAATTTTCCAGGATGCTCACGCTGAAATGGATCTTGGTGAGCAATCCGCGGCGGCTGAGCGAGTACGGCAGAACGTCCACGCAACCGCTCGAGAGAAGGAGAGTGTCGATACGCGCCATTTCGAACGAGCTGAATACCAGCACCCGAATGGATTTGATGCGTGGCTTTGCTTCGAGGGATTTCAGCAGGCCCATGACTTCGATCAACTCCTGCTTGTCGCTCATGCAAAGGACAACTACCGCTTTGGGCGCGATTTTGACGTAAGCCAATAGCTCGCGCGCCGAAAATGCTCGCTTCAGCTCGAGGATGCCCGGCACGACGTCGATCAGGCCTTCAATGTGGGTTGTGGCGCCTGGTAGCCGCTTGCCACCGAGAAAATAGACCGCGACAGAGGGCGTTGGGGCGAGGGTGTTTGGCACTCATTTAGGATAGAGGCAGCCATTCCGCTTGGCAATGTAAGTAAGCGGCAGGAAATTGGCTCTACTTCAAAGATTCGAAGCGCTTCTTGGCAGAATTCCACTTCCAGACACTAATTTTTCCGGCCGGGTCGGTGACGGAGATATCCGTGTAGTTGTCGGAGTTGATGTCGACGTATTCGATCCGGGACTCGCGCGACTTGCCCGTTGAGGGATCTTGCTCCACAGTGATCGCGCTCCAGAGCTCCTGAAAAGCCATGAGCTTCTTGTCCACGGAGTAAA
>JAYVOO010000487.1:0-4065 GCA_043757905.1 Oligoflexia bacterium | reverse complement strand
TCGAACGCGACATGGACACAATCCGCGCGCTGGGCGTGCAGTCCCCGCAGGGTGTGCTTCCCAGGCTCTATTTCCAACCGCGGGAGCTCGCGCTGGCCGCTCAGCACTTGAAAGATCTTGGCATCGGCGGTGAGACTCTGATGATTGGCTTGGGTTCGAGCAGGCCGACGAAGAGCTGGCCGCTCGAGCGTTTCGCCGAGGTCGCCGTCGGTTGGTGCTCGGCCAAGCCCAAAGGCAGCGCGCTCGCGCTCACGGGTCCCGACGATCCGGGCGCGGCAGGAAGATTTCTGCTCGAGATCGAGAAAGTCCTGACATCGCGCATCGCCTCGGTCGAGGACCGAAGCCGCCTACGCACGCGCATCCTGGGCGTGGGCAACCTCACAGTCCGCGAGCTCGGCGCTACGCTGAGCCAAGCGAGCGTGTTTCTCGGCAACGATTCCGGCCCTAAGCACATGGCCGTCGCCGTCGGCGTGCCGACCGTTACGCTCTTCGGCCCCGAGCATCCATTTGAGTGGCATCCCTATCCCGTGAATCGCCATCCCTATTTTTTCACTGAAGGCCTCTCGTGTCGGAAAGATGCTCTCCCCGGCCTTCCCGAGTGGTGCGGCCTTCATGAATGCATCGTGGAGAAACACCGCTGTATGAAGAGCATCAGCTTCACTCAGGTCCTCGAGGCTTGCGTACGGGTGGCGACGTGAGCGACTCGAAACGAGTCCCGATCACCGCGGCGATCATCGCGCTGAACGAAGAGCGCTACATCGCGCGCTGCTTGGCCTCGCTTGCGTGGGCTGACGAGATCCTCGTCATCGACGGCGGGAGCTCCGACCGCACGGCCGAGATCTGCCAGGATTCCTCGAAGTCGTGGCATGGTCGGATTCGGTTCGTCACGCGCCCGTGGAGCGGCTTCCGCGAGCAGCGAAACTTCTCGCTCGCCGAGGCCCGGAACGACTGGGTGCTCGTCGTGGACGCTGACGAGGAATGCACTCCCGAGCTTAGAGAGCGCCTGACCGCACTCATGGCCGCGCCCGGAGGCCCGCCGCACCGGGCTTACAAAGTGAAGCGCACGGAATTTTTTCTAGGTAAGGCCATCCACTTCGGGATTTGGAACCCGAGCTACCAGGACCGCTTCTTTCACCGCGCGGGCGTGCAGTACGTCAACGAAATCCACGAATACCCACGCTTCAGCGTCGAGCCGTTCCGCATTCACGAGCCCCTTTCGCACGCGCCGGATTTCTCGATCGAGCGCTTCCTCGACAAGCTGAACCGCTACACTACGATCGAGGCGCGCGACCGCTACGCCAATGGCCAGCGCACGAATTTTTTCCGAATCTTTTTCGCCTTTCCCGCCATGTTTCTGAAGAACTACTTTTATTACTCGGCCTGGAAAGACGGCGCGCATGGCTTCGTGATTTCGATCCTCGAAGGTATTTCGCGCGCGGTACGCCATGTGAAACTCTGGCAGCTGGACCAACGGAAATGACGGTGTCCGGATTCACGCTCGTGCGCAACGGCAGTTGCTTCGACTATCCGTATCTCGAATCGCTTCGCTCGCTGCTCCCGCTTGTCGACGAGCTGATCGTGAATGTCGGCATTGGCGACGACGACACGCTCGAGCGGATTCGCGAATTTGCCGCGAATCAGGGCGAGGGAAAGGTGACGATCATCGAGAGCCACTGGCCCCTAGACGACCCCGAGGCCAAAAAAGGCGGCCTGATCCTCTCGCAGCAGACGAACCTCGCGCTCGATCGCTGCACGGGCGACTGGTGCGTCTATCTCCAGGCGGACGAGGTGCTTCACGAATCTGACCATTTCGCGATCCGGGCCGCGATGGCCGCGGCAGACGCCGACCCCGCGACCGAAGCTCTGGTCTTCGACTACCTGCACTTCTACGGCTCTTTCGATTTCATTCAGGTCACGAGAAGCGCCTACCGCCGCGAGGTTCGGGCGTTCAAGCGCTCCTCGGGTGCGCGGAGTGTGGGCGACGCTCAAAGCTTCCGCAAGCCCGGCGGCGCGAAGCTCGAGGCGACCCGCGCGCGCGCGCGTGTTTTCCACTATGGTTGGGTCCGCACGCCCGAGCAGATGCGCGAGAAAACCTTCTTCATGGACCAGCTTTACCATGGTGATCCGACTGACGAAGAGAAGCGCACCGGCACCCCGCGCACGGGCGATAACTTCCGCTACAAGCGGATCTGGGGATTGCGCCCATTCGAAGGCGCGCATCCAGCCGTGATGCTCGAACGGATTCGGGCGAAGAACTGGCAATGGGATCTCGCAGGATCGCCCTGGGTCCTCAGCGCAGGCGACGCGAAGAAGATCGCGCTCGATCTCTTTGAGCGCGCGACCGGGATTCGACTCTTCGAATACCGTAGCTACCGCCTGAAGCGTCGCTGAACCGCCGATTGTGATATCACCGCAATTTCGATGAGTTAGACTCACTGTTGGAGGTCTCACGCCTTCGTTTACGGGTCGCGCTGAAGCCTTACTTCTTCCAAACGAGAGCGCTTCGGATTATGAAGAAGGCATGAAATTCAAGCCAGGCCTCATCTATGGAACCGCGCTTCAGGACCTCTATCAGTTTGCCAAGGAGAACAAGTTCGCCATTCCGGCCGTGAACGCCACTGGCACGAACACGGTGAACGCGGTTCTGGAAACGGCGAAGGCGGTGAACTCGCCGGTCATCATCCAGTTTTCCCACGGTGGCTCTCAGTTCTACGCCGGCAAGAGCCTGAAGCTTCCGAACGACCAGGCCAACGCATTGGGCTCGATCGCGGGCGCGCAGCAAATCCACCTGCTCGCCGAGCATTACGGCGTGCCGGTCGTCGTGCACACCGACCATTGCGCGAAAAAACTCCTGCCCTGGATTGATCATCTCGTCGAGGCGGGCGCTGCCCATTACAAGCTCAACAAGAAACCGCTTTTCTCGTCGCATATGCTTGACCTCTCGGAAGAGTCGCTCGAGGAGAATATCGAGCTCTCCACTTCGTACTTCAAGAAGTTCAAGTCTTTCGAGACGGCCATCGAGATCGAACTCGGCGTGACTGGCGGAGAAGAAGACGGCGTCGACAATTCCCATATCGACAATGCGAAGCTCTACACCCAGCCGGAAGACGTCGCCTACGCCTACACGCATCTAAAGGAAGTCGGCCCCGCGTTCAGCATCGCGGCGTCGTTTGGCAACGTCCACGGCGTCTACAAGCCAGGCAACGTCAAACTCTCCCCCATCATCCTGAAGAACTCCCAGGACTACGTGCAGAAGAAATTCTCGACGGGCCCGAAGCCCGTGAACTTCGTCTTTCACGGCGGATCGGGCTCGCTCCAGAGCGAGATACGCGAAGGCATCGATTACGGTGTCATTAAAATGAACATCGACACCGACATGCAGTGGGCGCTTTGGGAGGGCATCAAAAACTTCTATGAAGAGAAGAAAGCCTATCTCCAGTCGCAACTCGGGAATCCGGAAGGTCCCGAGTCACCTAACAAGAAGTATTACGATCCGCGCGTCTGGCTCCGGAAAGGCGAAGAGCATTTCGTCACCCGGTTGAAGGGCGCTTTCGAAGACTTGAACAACATTAATCGGAACGCGTGAGTCCCTGGGTTGCCCATTTGTATCCGTGATTCCCGAGCAGCTCGGCATACTTGAGGATCATCGCGGGATCCGGCTCCCGGCGTTTGTGGAAGACATGGTACTGAACGCAGAGCCCGAGGGCGCTCACGGATTTCTTGCCTGAGTTCCTGAGGCGGATGAACAGATCCCCGTCCTCTCCCCAGTAGGCTTCGAGCGCCTCATTGAATCCGTTGATCGAGACTAGGTCTTTCTTCCAGACGCCTAGATTGCTTCCGAGGATATCGAGCTCACGGTGGTAACCCATCCAGGCACGCAGCCATTCGAACGGCACTCGCAGCGCGCGCTTGGCATTGCTCGTGTCTTTGCGTAGAGCGCTGAACCACAGACGCGCGCCGGGCCGGTCGAACTCTCCGCTTTGCACTGACTCGACGGTGAATTCTCGGCTTAGCGCGGGACCAAGCTCCACGCGCCTTCCGCAGACGAAGGCGTCCGGCTGGCGA